>DASWSY010000048.1:0-28005 GCA_036402415.1 Rhizobacter sp.
GGGCGACCTCGGCGCCCGCGGCCGCCCCGGCGGCGGCGCCGGGCGAGGCCGCGCCCAAGCCGACCAAGCGTGGCGGGGCCCTGCGCGACTGGCTGTCGCGCCACAGCGTGCTCTACGGTCTGCTGCGCACCACGGTGCTTGCGCCCTTCGCCGTGGCCGAGCAGAAGAAGCTGGCCGACAGGATGACGCCCGACGAGCGCATGAGCTGGTCCGACCCGGCGGCGCCCGACATCAAGACCGTGTTCACCGCCCAGCAGCGCTACTCGGCGCAGGACCCGTCGCAGCCCGTCATGCGCGAGGGCATGGACGTCACCAAGCGTGCCTTTGCCGCCCTCAAGGACGAAGCCGACCGGCAGGGCCTGCCGTTGACGGTGGTGCTGATCCCGACGCGTGAGCGCATCTACTGCGCCTATCTCAAGTCCAGCGCCGCGGCCTTGCCACCGGCCCACCTTAGGCTGTGCGAGCAGGAAGAGGCGAACAAGACCGAGCTGCTGCAGTCCTTCCAGGCCAAGGGCATCGCCTACGTCGACCCGACCGGTCCGATGGAGGCTGCGGTGCGCCAGCATGTGCAGATCTACCCGCCGACCTCCGACGGCCATCCGACGTCCGCCGGCCACAAGGTCATCGCCGAAGCGGTGCTCGCGTCCTTGAAGCAAGCCAGGCCTGCGGCGGCACCGGCCGCGGCCTCGGCCGCGCGCTAAGTCAGCGCGGTTTCCAGCAGCGACATCCCTCGCGCCCAGGCCTCGGCCGTGGGTGCCAGCGCTTCTGCTGGGTCGAATTCGCGCCGGGCGTTGACCACCCGCGCGCCCTTGAGGATGAGCGCCTTGCTCTCCTGCGCGATCCGCTCGAACGCCTCGGCCGCGGCGGCCAGCGGCACGTCAGGCCGGTGCGGCTGCAGCCAGCGCAGGTACGCGGCGGCGAGTTCGAAGGCAGCGCCGAGCTGGCGCACCGTGGTGAACGCCCACGCGTGGTAGTGCCCGAGGCCGCGTTCCTTCAGCACCGGCAGTTCGCGCTTGAAGCGTTCGGCGAAGCGATCGACCGGGTTGTCGGCCGGTCGCCAGGCGAAGTGTTCCTTCAGCAGTGCAGAGGACAGCTCGGCGAGCACCGCCGGCGTGTGCCGCTGCAGCCGGTCGAGGCGCACGAGTTCGGCATAGAGCGGCAGGGTGGCGGGCGACGCGCCGTCGAGTGCGAAGGTGCGGCGGAAGTCCTCGCCCTCCAGCCAGTGGTAGCCGGCGTTGTGGAAGTAGCCGAGCCGCTCCTGCGCGAGGTCGAGGTCGTTGAGCACGATCGTGGTCTTGACGTGCTGCTGGCGGTAGTCGGTGCCGGCGGTGTCGGGCAGCCAGAACGCGTCGGCCTCGGTGCTGATCAGCTTGCCGGTGGCCAGGTGCTCTGCGGCGTGCTCGATCAGCGGGCGCCAGATGTTGAGCTCCTGCACGTCGATGCCGTAGAGGCGCTGCAGGTCGGGCAGGGGGGGCTTGAAGAAGGTCCAGTGGTCGCCTTCGAAGTCGGCCCGCAGCGTGAAGGGCATCAGCGCCAGCGGCTCCAGCTGCAGGCAGTGCAGCAGTTCGATCCACACGTCGGCGTAGCAGTTCTTCTCGACCCAGGTGCACTGCTCGCCGTGCAATCCATGCCGTGCGTAGGCCTCGGGCGAGAGGCCGGGCAGGGCGCAGGCGCGTGCCGGCGTCTTCACAGCGCGAGCTGCTGGCGCACCGCCTCGGGCCAGCGGGCGACGTCGAAGCCGTGCGCCTTGATGAGCGCCAGCGTCACGCGCTCCAGGCCGAAGCCCAGGCAGGCGGTGCTGGCGGTGGACGCGTCGGCGTTGCGGATGCCGAACTTGCTGGCGAAGTGGTCCTGGTGCCAGTTGAAGGAGCAGATGGCGGTGGGCCGCTCCTGCGAGATCACCGGCACGAGGATCTCGAACTTGAGCTTCTGGTCGACCTGGTTGGCCGCCATCATCTTGCCGGCACGGCCGAAGAAGGGGTCGGACGCCACGTCGCTCTGCACCGGCAGGCCCAGGCCGTTCAGCAGGTCGAGCGAACGCTGCAGCCAGGCGTCGCGCCAGGCCACCACGTCTTCGGCGCGGCCGACGCGGATGTACTCGCGCATGCGGAAGGACTGCAGGCGTGTCGGCTCGTCGGACGGCTCGTGCCGGTACACCCAGTTGAGCACCGTGACCAGCCGGCCGCCCTGCGGCAGCAGGCCGCTGAAGGTCGGGTAGACCGGGTAGCAGGCGGCCGGCGTGAGCATCACCTCGGTGATGTCGAGCAGGTCTTCCCAGCGTTCGCCGGCCTGCGTGCGTTCCACCAGCTCGCGTGCCTGCGTCTCGTTGCCAAAGAAGCTGTGCACCGAGCCCGCGAGCTGCGGGAAGTTGCCCATGTAGCCGACCTTCTCGATCAGCGCGCGCGCGACAATGGGTGGAAAGGTGAGCTCCTCGGCGTTGTCGTCGGCGGCGGTGCGTGTCACCAGGTCGTTGAAGCCGCGCAGGATGCGCTCGAACATGCTGCCGCGGCCATAGCCACCGCGCACGCCGGTGGGCAGGATGAAGCCGTGCTCCACCAGCCCGGCATAGAAGGTCTCGATGTCGTACTGCATTCAGATGCCCAGGGTGTCCTTGTGGACGAGCAGCATCGACGCGCTCTTCGA
The DNA here is from genome assembly GCA_036402415.1 of Rhizobacter sp. Lineage (GTDB taxonomy): Bacteria > Pseudomonadota > Gammaproteobacteria > Burkholderiales > Burkholderiaceae_C > Rhizobacter. The sequence continues at coordinate 2,644 of DASWSY010000048.1, forward strand.
CGCGATGCGGTCGTTGGAAATCATCAGCGAAGCCGAGAGCACGTCGCGGTAGTGGCGGCCCAGGCTGAAAGGGGAGTCGTTCTTGTAGCCGAGCACGCCCAGGATCTGCAGCGCCTGGTGCACGATCCTCGGCGCCGCTTCGGAGCAGGCGATCTTGAGGTTGTTGAGGCGCAGCGCCCAGGCGATGCCCAGGAGTTCGTGCTCGCCGCGCGCTTGCGCGGCGGTCTCGTCGAAGGCCTGCGCCACGGCCAGCCATTGAAGCCGCATCGACTGCAGCTCGGCCGTGACTTCGGCCAGCCGGGCCGCGGTGGGCGGCACGGTGCCGGGCTTCTTGCGCGCTTCGCCCCTGACGTAGGTCGCGGCGCGTGCCACGGCGTCGGCGGCGATGCCCCACCAGAGCGACGACCACAGGATGTGCGAGTACGGCACCATGGTCTGCGCCGAGCTGTCGGCGAAGGCGCCCGGCACGATCTGCTCCGCGGAACCACTGGATTCGAGCCGGAAGCCCGGGCTGCAGGTGCCGCGCATGCCGAGCGTGTCCCAGGTCGTGGTCTGGGTGAGGGATGCGTCGCTGCGTTTCACCAGCACCAGCACCTGGTCGTTGGCCGGGGCCTGCGCATCGCGCCGGCAGGTCACGAGCAGGGCGTCGGCGTGCGCGCAGTAGGAGCCGGTGGTGGCGTCCTTGTTGAGCGTGAAGCGGCCGTCGTGGGCCTCGACCGCACACACGCTGGAGCGGGTGTCGCCGAAGGTGCCGACCTCCGACGTGATGGACGCAATCAGGTACTGGTGCTGCACCAGGTCGCGCAGGTAGCCGCGGAAGAACTCGCTCTGCAGCCCGTGCCGCACCAGGCAGGCGACCTGGATGTAGTGCATCGCCAACACCATGCCGCTCGCCCCGCAGCCCTGGGCGAGCGTGGCGCAGAGCTGCGCGAGCTCCTGCAGGCTGCAGCCGGCCCCCCCCAGCTCGCGGGGGACGGGCGCCGACAACACGCCGGCGGCGCGCAAGGCCGCGACGGATTCGCTCGGGAACCGGGCATCGCGGTCGACCGCGTTCGCATGGGCGGCGGCCACGCCTCCTGCGATCTCGCGTGTGGCGGTGAGCAATTGCAGAAACGAGGGTGGGGAGTGGGCGGTGTCGATCACGATTTTTCGAGCATAGCGCCGGAGCTGTGTGGGCCGCATCCCAAGGGTCAAGGGAATGCAGGTGCGACAAAGTGGGAACCACGTCACGGTCTGCGAGTCGACCGGGTGTCGGGCGCTGGCTACTCCTCCTCCAGGAAGGGGGTTTCTTTCGGAGGCAGGATGGCCGATGCTCGTTCACTGGACCTGACCGACCTTCGCACGCCATGCAAAGCCACCGCTTCCAAGACCTCGCCCGCCTGGCCCGCGCCAGCGACAGGCTGCGGGTCGGGCTGGACGTCGTTGACATCCGGCGCGTGAGCGACTCGATCGACCGGTTCGGCGATCGCTTCGTGCGACGCCTGTTCAGCGAGGCCGAGATTTCCTACGCCAAGACGGGCGATGGTCTGACGGCCGAGCGGCTGGCGGCGCGCTTCGCGGCCAAGGAGGCGGCCATCAAGGCCTTCGACCTGTCCGAGGCCGGCGTCAACTGGCGCGACATCGAAGTCGAGAAACTCGACGACGGCGCCTGCCGTCTGGCCTTGCATGGCCGCGCGGCATCGCAGGCGCAGCGACTGGGCGTGCGCGAGATCGCACTCAGCCTGAGCCACGACGGGGACTACGCGGCCGCGGTCGTCACGGCACTGTTGTTGCCGCAGCCTGCTGACGCCATCTCCGACGCCCCCATTTCCCAGAGGAACTGACATGAGCATGGACCCACACATCGAAGAACAGATTCGCGCCGTGCTGCGAGACCATGGCCGCCTGAGCAAACCCATCGACCAGCTCGCCGCCACCGACGACCTCTACCAGGCGGGCATGACCTCGCACGCCAGCGTCAATGTGATGCTGGCGCTCGAAGGCGCGTTCGACATCGAGTTCGCCGACCACATGCTCAAACGCAGCGTGTTCAGCAGCGTGGCATCGATCCACGACGCCGTGGCCGAACTCACCCTCGCTTGACCGGCGGGATGGCCTCGCAGGCGCTGTCGAGCACGACGTCCGGGCGAGCGTCCCTCACAATCGGCTGGGAACTCTGCAGCGCTGCGCCCGGCAGCCTGTCCCACCCGTCAGAACTCTCCTCCCTTCCCGCTGACGCCTGGCTCCAGGCCCCGTCGCTCGGGCCCGTGGCCGAGGTGATGCGTGCCACCGGCCGCTGGAGCCTCGACGGCCCGGCGCGCCACTTCGACGAGCACGACTGGTGGTACCGCGTGGCGTTCGACGCCGAGGCACTCGAGGGTGCCCAGGCCTGGATGTGCTTCGACGGCCTGGCCACGCATGCCGAGGCCTGGCTCAACGGCGAACCCTTGCTGCGCAGCAGCAACATGTTCCTCTCCCACGAGCGCCGGATCGACACGCTGTTGCGCCGTGGCCGCAACGAGCTGGTGCTGCGCTTTGTCTCGCTCGATGCCCTGCTGGCGCAGAAGCGGGCGCGTCCGCGCTGGCGGGCGCCGATGGTGGCGCACCAGCAGTTGCGCTGGCACCGCACCACGCTGCTGGGCCGCACGCCGGGCTGGTCGCCGCCAGCGGCAGTGGTGGGCCCGTGGAAAGACATCCGGCTGGAAATCCGCGGCGAGGCGACGGCGCCGACCGTGTCAAAACTACAGGCGAGCGTCACCGCTGACGGCACCGGGCAGGTCGACCTGGCCTGCCGCTTCTCCGCTTCGCCGGAGGGGGTGGACCTCGTGCTCGAGCGTGAGGGCGCGCAGCATCGCGTGCGCCTGCAAGACGACGGCCGCGGTGGTTGCAGCGGCAGCCTCAGGGTGCCGAGCGTCGAGCGGTGGTGGCCCCACACCCACGGCGAGCCGGTGCTCTATACCGCTTGGCTGGAAGTCGCCGGCGCGTCCGCGGGGCAGGTGTTCGCGCTGCCTGCAATCGGCTTTCGTAGCATCGAGGTCGACACCCGCGACGGCCGTTTCTCGGTGAAGGTCAACGGCGAGCACGTCTTCTGTCGGGGTGCCTGCTGGACGCCGCTCGACGTGGTGCGCCTGCATGCAAGCCCCGAGGCCACCCGTGCCGCCGTGGCCCAGGTGCGCGACGCGGGCATGAACATGCTGCGCATCGGCGGCACCATGGTCTACGAAGAGGCCGCCTTCTTCGACGCCTGCGACGAACTCGGCGTGCTCGTCTGGCAGGACTTCATGTTCGCCAACATGGACTACCCGGAGCACGACGCCGCCTTCATGGACGAGGTGCGGGCCGAGTTCGAGCAGCAGTCGCGGCTGTGGCAAGGCCGCGCCTCGCTCGCCGTGCTGTGCGGCAACAGCGAAGGCGAGCAGCAGGCGGCGATGTGGGGTGCACCGCGCGAACTGTGGAACCCGCCGCTCTTCCACGTCACCTTGAAGCGCTGGGTCGAAGAGGCCTTGCCCGGCGTGCCCTACTGGCCCTCGAGCGCGCACGGTGGCGCGTTTCCACACCAGAACGACGCCGGCACGACCTCGTATTACGGCGTCGGCGCCTACCTTCGGCCGCGCGACGATGCCCGCCGATCCGAACTGAGCTTTGCCACCGAATGCCTGGCCTTCGCCAACGTGCCCGACGAGCGCACGCAAGCGCGCATGCCGGGCGGGCTGGCGCTGCGCACGCACCACCCGGGCTGGAAGGAGCGCACGCCGCGCGACCTGAACGCCGGCTGGGACTTCGAGGACGTGCGGGACCACTATTTCTCCGAGCTCTACCGGCTTGCGCCCGTGGCCTGCCGGGCCACCGACCACGAACGCTATCTCGCGCTCAGCCGGGCCCTGACCGGCGAACTCATGGCGGGCGCTTTCGCCGAGTGGCGCCGGCCCGGCTCGGCATGCGGCGGCGCGCTGGTGTGGTTCCTGCGCGACCTGTGGGCGGGTGCCGGCTGGGGCCTGCTCGACGAGACCGGCGCGCCCAAGACCTGCTTCCATGCGCTGAGCCGCGCGCTGCAGCCGGTGTCGGTGTCGATCACCGACGAAGGCTGCAACGGCCTGCGCGCCCACGTCGTCAACGAGCCGGCGCGACCGCTCCAGGCCACGCTCGAGGCCACCTTCTATTCGAGCGAACAGGTGCCGGTGGGCCGGGTGCAACAGTCGCTCTCGCTGCCCGCGCGGGGCAGCGTGTCGATCTCGCTCAACGAACAGCTCGACGGGTTCATGGACCTGTCGTATGCGTTCCGTTTCGGCCCGCCGCCGGTCACGCTGGTGCATGCCTGCCTGCGCCACGGCGACGGCAGCATCGGCGCCGACGCTTTCCACTTCCCGGCCGGACTGCCCACATCCGCCGGGGCCGATGTGGGCCTGTCCGCGCAATTCGATGCGGCGCGGGGCGAACTGCGCGTGCGCACCGACAGGTTCGCCCAGAGCGTTCGCCTCGAGCTCGAGGGCTGGTCGCTCGCCGACAACGACTTCCACCTCGCGCCCGGAGGTGAGCGCCGCATCGCGGCGTTGCGCAGCGCCGCGTCGCCGGCGGGGGTGCGCGGGCAGGCCTGGGCGCTGAATGCGACGCGCCCGGTCCAGATCGTCGTGCTGCCATGAGCCAGCCGAGCCCGCAGCCGGGCTACTTCGGTGCCGACGACGCGGCCTTGTTCGGCTGGCTGCATGCCTCCGTTGAGGCCGGCGCGTTGGGCCTGGTCGTGTGCAACCCGTTCGGCTTCGAGGAGGTCTGCGCGCACCGCAGCCTGCGGCACATCGCCGAGGCGGCCAGCGCCGCGGGCGTGCCCAGCCTTCGATTCGACTACGCCGGCTGCGGCAACTCGCAGGGCGACGAGTTCGACCCGGAGACGGCGGCGAAATGGGTGCACTCGGTGCACCAGGCGATCGACGCCCTGAAAGCCGCCACCGGCGTGCACCGCGTGGTCTTGCTCGGCGTGCGCCTGGGGGCGCTGCTGGCGTCCCTGGCCGCGGCCGAGCGCGACGACGTGGCCGGGCTTGTCGCCATTGCGCCCGTGGTGCGCGGCCGCAGCTACATCCGCGAGCTGACCATCCTCGGCCAGACCGGTGCCGCGCCGGGCGACAGCGGGCAGGGCACGCTCGAATCGGCCGGCTTCGCGATGTCGCGAGAGACGGCGGAGTTCGTCGCGCGTGTCGACCTGCGCACCCTGCAGAAGGCGCCTGCGCCGCAGGTCCTGATCGTGCAGCGCGACGATCTGGTGACCGAGTCCGACTGGGAAGCGGCGCTCGCGCGACAGGGGGCCCAGGTGCGCGTCGAACGCTGGCCGGGCTACGCCGGCATGATGGCCGACCCGCAGCGCGCGGTGGTGCCCGGCGAGATCGTGGCTGGCGTCGTGGCGCAGTTGCAGCGCTGGTCGGCGCAGGTGGGTGCTGCGGGCGATGGCCCTGCCCCCGTGCAGCCGCTGCGCCGGCAGTTGCCGCTCACCGTGGGCGGTACCCCGGTGGTCGAACTGCCGGTGCAGGTGGACACCGGCACCGGCTCGTCGCTCGTGGGGGTGCTGGCCATGCCCGCAGCCGCCGGTGTGGCGCGCCAGCGCAGGGCGGTGCTGATGCTCAACTCAGGCGCCGTTCATGAGATCGGCCCCAACCGCCTGTGGGTACGCCTCGCCCGCCAGTGGGCCGCGCGCGGCCTGGTGGTGCTGCGCGTCGACATCGCCGGCATCGGCGACAGCCCGGCACGGCAGGGCGCCGAAGAGAACGTCGTCTATTCGCCGCACGCCCTGCAGGACGTGGCCGCGGCGCTGGACTACCTGCGCGACCAGGCGGGCGCCGATGCGTGCCACCTCGTCGGCCTGTGTTCCGGGGCCTACCACTCGCTGAAGGCCGCGGTGGCCGGCCAGCCGGTCGAGTCGGCCGTCATCATCAACCCGCTCACCTACTTCTGGAAGCAGGGCACGGCGCTGACCGACGTGAAGGAATACGAGCTGGAAGAGCTCACCGCGAAGTTCCGCGGCAAGGTGTTCACCCGCGAACCGTGGCTCAAGCTCCTGCGCGGCAACCTCGATGCGCGGCTCGTCGCCGGCGTGGCGTTGCGCCGTGCGTGGGGCGGGGTGGCGCCGCTGCTCACCGAGGCGGCGCGTTTCCTGAGGATCCCGCTGCGCCACAACCTGGCGCGCGAGCTCGAGTCCGCGGCGGCGCGCGGCGTGCGGCTGCAGTTCGTCTTCGCCAGCCATGCCCCGGGCTTCAGGCTGCTTCACAAGCAGAGCGGACGGGCGATGCAGCGCCTGCTGGAACGGCAACTCGCCTCCATCGACTTCGTGCCCGATGCCGACCACACCTTCACGCGGCTCGAAGCGCGCGAGCGCCTGATCGCGGTGCTCGATCGGCTGATGCTGTCGGCCGGTGCGTTCAGCGACGCCGCGCATGGGCGCTGAAGGTTTTCGGGCCGACCTGAACGGGCTGCGCGGGCTCAGCGTGGCGCTGGTCGTGGCCTACCACCTGCAGTTGCGCGGCGCCGGCGGCGGCTTTGTCGGGGTCGACGTGTTCTTCGTGCTGTCGGGCTACCTGATGACGAAGATCATTTGCGACGGCCTCGACACGCAGCGGTTCAGCTACTGGGGGTTCGTCGCGGCGCGCGCCGCACGCATCTGGCCGGCCCTCGCGGTGATGGTGCTGCTGCTCTTCGCCCTCGGCGCGTGGGGGCTGCCGCCCTTCGACCTGGTGCTGCTGGCCGAGCAGGCCGCACGCGCGCTGCTCTTCGTGTCCAACCACCACTACCTGGCCGGCGCCGGCTACATCACGCATGCCGGCGACACGCTGTGGCTGCTGCACACCTGGTCCCTGTCGGTGGAGTGGCAGTTCTACCTGCTGTACCCGTTGCTTCTGATGGGGGTGGCGCGCCTGGCCGGGGCCGGGCCGCTGCGCCACCGGCTCGGGTTCGGCCTGGTGCTGCTGCTGGCGATGTCGTCGCTTGCGCTGCAGCTCTGGCATTCACGCACGCAGCCGGACGCGGCCTTCTTCCTGCTGCCAGACCGGGCGTGGGAACTGCTGGCCGGAGGGCTGGCCTTCTTCCTGCGGCGCGAGCGCGCGCCCGCCGCACGATGGGGGGTGGCCGCGAGCCATGTCGGATTCCTGCTGGTGCTCGGCGGCGTGCTGCTGCTCGCGCTGCTGCGCACTCGTGCGGTCGGGGCTGGTGCGCTGCTGTTGCCGGTGGTGTTGGGCACGGGGCTCGTGCTCTGGGCGGGCCACACCAACCACCCGGTGCTGCGCCACGGCGTGCTGCAGCGCCTGGGGCTGTGGTCGTATTCCATCTACCTCTGGCACTGGCCGCTCATCATCGGCCTGCGCATGACGGACCTGCCCGATGCGCACCCGGTGCCGGCGGCGGTGCTCACGGCGGTGGCGGCGGTGCTGCTCGGGTGGCTGTCGTACACCTGGGTCGAGCGGCCGGGCCGGGCGCTGCGTGCGGCAGCCGCGTGGCGTGGTGCGCGCAAGGCGGTGCTGGCCCTGCTGCTGGCCGGCGGGGTGACTGGCGTGGCGACGGCCACCGACGGCTTTGCCTTCCGCCGCGAGGCGGGCGACGACTTCTATCGCGACTACTGGGACACGATCAAGCCGCTCTACTTCCCCGACGACTGCGGCAACTTCAAGAAGCCTTCGGCGCAGATGCAGCCCTGCCTTCTTCGCAAGGCCGGGCCCGCGCGCACGCTCGTCATCGGCGATTCGCATGCCGAGCATCTCTACGCCTGGTTCGCGCGGCACAGCCCGGGCTCGGTGGACTTCTTCACCGCCGCCGAGTGCCCGCCGGTGCCTCGCCTGCGTCGCCAGCAGCCGGGCTACGACTGCGAGGGGTATGCAGCGCGGGCGTGGGGGCAGGCGACGTCGGCGGGCTACGAGACGGTGATCGTGTCGGCCCGCTGGGCCACCGCCGGGCTGGCCGGCGCGCCCTACTGCCACGAGCAGGATGGCCGGTGCGTGGCGCCGCCGTCACTGGCGGACAAGCAGCGCGTGATCCGCGACGAGCTGAAGGCGGCGATCGGCGCGGCACTCGTGGCCGGCAAGACGGTCGTGATGGTCGACGGATCGCCCGAGGCGCGCTTTCGCGTGCCGGAGCGCCTGGCGCGCGAGCTCTACTGGCATGGCGAAGTGAGGTCCACCGTGGCGCTCGCCACGCTCAGCGCGCAGACCGCCTGGCTCGAACCCCTGTTCGACGCGCTGCGGGGTACACCTCGGTTTCATCGCGTCAGCCTGCGCGACGTGCTGTGCGACACGCAACGCTGTCGTCTCTATGACAGTGTGTTGAAGCGGCCGGTGTTTTTCGACGAGAGCCACTTCGACCCGGTGTGGATCGCGCAACAGCGCACGCTCTTCGCGGCCTATCTGCCCGGTCCTTGAGGCCATGCGCCGCGTGCGCAATGTCGCGCTCTGCACGAGCGACCACCTTAGTTGGGGGGGCGCTGCAGCGAGTAGGGGGAGAGCTTTCGAATGGCCCGCCAATACAATCTTTGGCGGTGTCCATTCACGTCGTCATGCACGCGTTCCAGCGCAGAAAGAACCCCATGAGCAAGCAAGCGAAGGCCCCCAAGATCCAAGAGAAGAAGACACCGGGCCTGGCCGCGTCGAACATGACCGGCACCGGCCCGGGCGGGCTGTCGGTGCGTGCCTTCGCCGAGTGGTACCGCGACCGTGAACTCGAGCAGTGGGAACGCTTCGACTATGCCGCGCTCGAGAAGATCGCGAAGGCGATCGAGAAGGTCGAGAAGGCGGGCAAGACCATCTTCGTGATGGGCAACGGCGGCTCGGCCGCCACGGCCTCGCACATCGCCACCGACTGGTCCAAGACTGCAGAGCGTGTGAACAAGCCGCTCATCCGCTGCATCTCGCTCAACGACAACACCGCCTTCATGACGGCCATCGGCAACGACCTCGGCTACGACGAGATCTTTGCGCGCCAGCTGCGCAACCTGTGCGGCAAGGGCGACCTCGTCGTGATCATCTCGGGTTCGGGCAATTCGCCGAGCGTCTTGAAGGCCAACGATTACGCCAAGAGCGTGGGCGCCACGACGGTCGGCCTCACCGGCTTCACCGGCGGCAAGCTGCGCAAGGAAGTCGACATCTGCTTCCACGTCGAGAGCGACCAGTACGGCGTGATCGAAGACATGCACATGGCCGCCGGTTCGATCCTCGCGTTCTACCTGAAGCAGCGCAAGTGATGTCGCGGTGATCCACTACGTCACGCAAAACGGCATCGGCAACGCCTGGGTTGCCAACGAGCTGAGCCGCGTCGAAGCCGCCGGCATCCCGGTGGCGCTGCACGCGATGCGCGCGCCCGACAAGCTGCTGCACGACTCCGACTGGGCGGTGGCGATGAACCGCCGCACCGAGCTGATGTACCCGCTGCCGCTGGTGGCGATGTTCCTCTCGCTGCTGGCTGCACCCTTCCGTTTTCGCGGTCGATTCTTCTCGGCGCTGTGGAATGCCTTCTTCGGCCGGCGCGAGCATGTGCGCGCAAGGCTCGCCGGCATTGCCCACCTGGTGGTGGCGGTGCACTGGGCGACCGGCATCCTGAAGAGCGGCCGCAAGGTGTCGCAGATCCATTCGCAGTGGATCAACTCCTGCGGCACGATCGCGATGTATGGCGCGTGGCTGCTCGACGCGCCCTTCAGCTGGACGGGGCATGCGACCGATCTCTTCCGCAACCGCAGCGCGCTGCTCGACAAGATCGAACGCGCCAACTTCATCATCTGCATCTCGACCTTCCACCGCGACTTCTACCTGAAGCACGGTGCGCGGCCCGAGCAACTGGTGATCGCCTATTGCGGCATCGACCTCTCGTGGTTCTACCCGCCGACGTCCGCGCGGGACCCGAACAAGGTCTACCGCATCGTCTCGTCGGGCCGCCTGGTCGAGAAGAAGGGCTTCTCCGACCTCATCGACGCCTGCAAGATCCTCGTCGACCGTGGCGAGAAGTTCGAGTGCGTGATCGGCGGCAGCGGGCCGCTCGAAGCCGAGCTCAACGCACAGATCAAGCGCCTCGGCCTCGCCGACCGCATCAGCGTGACCGGCAAGGCCCTGCTGCAGGAGAAGATCGTCGACTTCATGCACGATGGCGACGTCTACGTGCTGCCCTGCGTGTGGGCGAGCGATGGCGACGTCGACGGCCTGCCGCAGATGATCATGGAAGCGATGGCAAGCGGCCTGCCGGCGATCTCGACGCGCCTGGTCGGCATCCCCGACCTGCTGCAGCATGAAGACACCGGGCTGCTCGTCGAGCCCAACCAGCCGGCGCAGCTCGCCGATGCGATGGCCCGCTTGATGCACGACCCCGCACTGGCCGCGCGCCTGTCCGAGAACGGCCAGCGACTGCTCAAGAAGACCTTCGACCTGAACAACTGCCTCGAGCCCTTGATCGAGAAATTCCGCCAGAGCCTGTCTGCCGCTGCCCCCGGCCAACGCAGCACCGGCCCGGCCACACCAACCAGGGTGACGACATGATCATCTCGCAGACCCCGTACCGGGTGAGCTTCGCCGGCGGCGGCACCGACCTGCCGGCCTTCTACCGCCAGGAATACGGCGCGGTGCTGTCGATGGCCATCGACAAGCACATGTACGTGACGGTGAGCCCACGTTTCGAGAAGACGGCGCGTGTGGCCTACACCAAGGTCGAGATCGCCGAGTCGGTCAACGACATCCAGCACGAGCTGGTGCGCGAGGCGCTCAAGATCACCGGGCTCAGCCGCCACATCGAGATCACGACGGTGGGCGACGTGCCGGCCGGCACCGGCATGGGCTCGTCGAGCTCGCTGACCGTGGGCCTGCTGCAGGCGCTCTACGCCTACAAGGGCCAGATCATCAGCGCGAAGAACGTCGCCGAACAGGCCTGCAAGATCGAGATCGACATCCTCGGCAAGCCGATTGGCAAGCAGGACCAGTACGCCGCCGCCTTCGGCAACCTCAACTACATCCGCTTCAACCCCGACGACACCGTCGACGTGGAGCCGGTGCCGGCGCCGGCCGAGACGATGAAGGAACTGTCGAGCCGCATGATGCTGCTCTACACCGAGCAGCAGCGCGATGCCGACGGCATCCTCAAGCGCCAGAGCGAAGGCACGAAAGACCGCATGCCGGTGCTGCGTGCGATGCGCGACCTCGCGCAGGAGATGCGCGTGGCCATCACCGGTGCCAACGGCCTCGACGAGTTCGCGAAGCTCCTGCACCAGGGCTGGGAACTCAAGCGCTCGCTGGGCTTCGGCATCAGCATGGAACGAGTGGACGCCTGGTACGAGCAGGCCCGCAAGCTGGGCGCGCAAGGCGGCAAGCTGCTCGGTGCCGGCGGAGGTGGGTTCCTGTTGTTGGTCGCGCCCAAGGAGCGCCACAACCTGATCCGCGACGCCCTGGGCAACCCGCGCGAGCTGACGCTCGACATCGACCGCCGCGGCGGACGTGTCATCTTCATCAGCGACCATCAGCGCCTGCTGCACAACCAGTAAAGCCAGACCCATGAGAGTGCTCATCACCGGCGGCGCCGGCTTCATCGGTTCCCACACCGCCGACGCGCTGCTGCGCGAGGGCTACCAGGTGCGCGTGCTCGACTCGCTCGAAGAGCCGGTGCACCCCGGCCATGCCAAGCCGGCCTACCTCGACCCGCGCATCGAGTTCGTCAAAGGCGATGTGCGCAACGAGGCCGTGCTGCTGGACGCCTTGCGCGGCAGCGATTACGTCTACCACCTGGCCGCCTTCCAGGACTACCTGCCGACCTTCAGCCGCTTCTTCGACGTCAACGTGACCAGCACCGCGCTGATCTACGAGTTGATCGTGCGCGAGAAGCTGCCGGTGAAGAAGGTGATCGTGGCCTCCAGCCAGGCCGCGCTCGGAGAAGGCCTGTACCACGATGCCACTGGTCGTGCCGTGCTGCCCGACATCCGCCCGACCGAGCAGCTCGAGCGTGGCGTGTGGGAGGTGCAGGCGCCCAAGGGATTCACGGGCCCGCTGCAGTGGCAGCGGACCGACGAGACGGTGGCCAACCCGCAAAACCAGTACGGCCTGTCGAAGATCGCCGAGGAGCGTGTGGCGCTGTCGCTGGGCAAGCGCTACGGCATCCCCAGCGTGGCGATGCGCTACTCCATCGTGCAGGGCCCGCGCCAGAGCTTCTACAACGCGTACAGCGGCGCCTGCCGCGTGTTTTCCTTGAGCTTCCACCTCGGCCGCGAGCCCATGATCTACGAAGACGGCCAGCAGGTGCGTGACTTCGTGAATGTGCAGGACGTGGTCGACGCCAACCTGCTCGTGCTGCGCGACGAGCGTGCGGACTACGAGATGTTCAACGTCGGCGGCGACAAGGCGCACACGGTGGCGTCGTTCGCCACCGTCGTCGCCGAGGTCTTCGGTGCCAAGGGCTACAAGGCGGAGCCCTGCGGCAAGTTCCGCTTCGGCGACACGCGCCACATCTGCTCCGACGTGAGCAAGCTCAAGTCGCTCGGCTGGAAGCCGACGCGCACGGTGCACGAGAGCGTCGAGGCCTACAAGGCGTGGCTGTCGACCGCGGACAACGCGGCGCAGATCCTCGACTACTGCAACCAGCAGATGGCCGCGCTCAACGTGGTGCGCGACGTCAACAAGGCGTGAACACCGCCGCTCGACGGACCAAGGCGGTGCTGCTGGCCGGTGGCCTCGGCACACGCCTGCGTCCGCTGACGAACACCGTCCCGAAGTGCCTGGTCGAGATTGCCGGTCGGCCCTTGCTGGATTACTGGTTCCAGGCGCTGCGTGAGGCTGGCATCACCGACGTGCTGGTCAACAACCACCACCTGCCCGATGCGGTGCGCGCCTTTCTCGACGCCAAGCGGGCGGAAGGCTTCAACGCCGTCGAGGCCTACGAGCCGGTGCTCCTGGGTTCTGCCGGCACGGTCGCGCACAACCGCGCCTGGGCCGACGATGCCGACGACGTGCTCATCATCTACGCCGACAACCTGTCGAGCCTGGACCTGAGCGCCTTCATGGCCGGCCACCGGGCACATGGCTTGCCCATGACGATGCTGCTGTTCCATGCGCCGAACCCGAAGGCCTGCGGCATCGCCGAGGTCGACGCCACCGGTCGCATCGTCGATTTCGTCGAGAAGCCGGCGGAGCCGAAGTCGGACCTGGCGAATGCCGGCGTGTACGCCGTGACCGCCGATGCCTGGCGCGAGATGGCCGATGCCAAGGCCTTCGACCTCGGCTTCGACGTGCTGCCGAAGTTCGTGGGCCGCATGCAGGGCCATGTGCACGAGGGCTACCACCGCGACATCGGCAACCTCGATGCGCTGGAGGCGGCGCGTGCCGATGCTCCGCGTGTCTTCGCGGGGCGATTCAACTGATTCACAAGAGGACAAGACATGAAAGTGCTGGTGACGGGCGGAGCGGGGTATGTGGGCAGTGCGTGCCTGCGCAAATTGCTCGCTGAAGGCCACGACGCGATTGCGTTCGACAACCTCTCGGAAGGTTATGAAGCTGCCGTGCCCGCGGGCAAGCTGGTCAAGGGCGACATCGCCGACACCGCTGCGCTCACGAAGGTGATGAAGGAGCACGGCAGCGAGGCCGTGATGCACTTCGCCGCCGCTACCTACGTGGGCGAGTCGGTCACCAACCCCGATCACCACTACAACAACAACATCGCCGGCACGCTGAGCCTCCTGCGCGCGATGCGCGAGGCCAAGGTCAACCGCATGCTGTTCTCCAGCACCTGCGCGACCTACGGCGACAACCCGGTGGTGCCGATGAACGAGACGGCCGCGCAGATCCCCTGCAGCCCGTACGCGCGCACCAAGCTCGCCGTCGAGTGGATGATCCGCGACTTCGCGCATGCCTACGGCCTGGGTTTCACGCTGCTGCGTTACTTCAACGCTTCGGGCGCCGATCGGGATGGCGAGTTCGGCGAGGCGCATGACCCGGAGACGCACCTGATCCCGCTGCTGCTGCAGGTGGCGCTGGGCCAGCGCGACAAGCTGATGCTCTACGGCGACGACTATCCCACGCCCGATGGCACCTGCATCCGCGACTACGTGCACACCGACGACCTGGCGCAGGCGCACATGCTGGCCATCATGGCGACCACGCCGACGACGGCCGAGGTGTTCAACATCGGCACCGGCAACGGCCAGTCGGTGAAGGAAGTGCACCGCGCCTGCGAAGAAGTGACGGGCAAGAAGATCCCGCTGCAGGTCACCGCCCGTCGTCCGGGCGACGCGCCGGCGCTGGTGGCCGACCCGACCAAGCTCAAGACGCAGCTCGGCTGGAAGCCCGAGTTCTACGACATCAAGCGCACCGTCGAGACGGCGTGGGCCTGGCACCAGAAGTACCCGAGGGGGTACGCGGACAAGGTGAAGGCGAGGGCCTGACCGGCTTCAGCCGCTCAGGCTGCAACGCGTTGCGGCAGGTGCGCATGCACCTCCGCATGCGCACCGACCACGGCGTGCGCGATCGTGTCGGCCCGCCGCGTGTGCCCGGGCGGGCAAAACAACAGCGTGCGGCCGACACCGGCCCGGGTACCCGCCTGGATGTCGGTCTCCATGTCACCCAGCAGCACCGACGCCGCCAGGTCCACGTCGAACTCCCGGGCCGCCTGCAGGATCATCCCGGGGTTCGGCTTTCGGAACTCCGATTCGGCCTTGTAGTGCCCGATGCCGTGCTCGGCGTGGTACGGGCAGAAGTACACCTTGTCGATCGGCGCGCCGCGCGACGCGAACTCGCCGCACATCCACTCGGTGAGCACATGGAAATCGGCTTCGGTGTACTTGCCACGGCCGATGCCGGCCTGGTTGGTGACCACGAAGACGAGGTAGCCGCGCTCACGCGCCGTGCGCACCAGGTCGAAGATGCCGTCGACGAAGTCGAAGTCCTCGCGCTTGTGCACGTAGGCGTGGTCGAGGTTGATCACGCCGTCGCGGTCGAGGAAGAGGGCAGGGCGGCCCACGTGAACGCCCCGCTTACTCGTGGTAGTCGTAGGCCTGGAAACCGGCCATCTTGACCAGGCTGTCGCGGCGTGCCGAGTTGTAGTCGGCCTCGACCATCTCCTTCACGAGCTCGGGCAGCGTGGTCTTGGGCACCCAGCCGAGCTTCTGCTTGGCCTTGCTCGGGTCGCCCAGCAGCGTCTCGACTTCGGTGGGGCGGAAGTAGCGCGGGTCGACGCGCACGATCACGTCGCCGACCTTGCACTTGGCCTTGTCGCCTTCGACCTTGGTCACGGTGCCGATCTCGTTCACGCCTTCACCGGTGAAGGTGACGGTGACGCCAAGCTCCTGGGCGGCGAACTCGACGAACTGGCGCACGCTGTACTGCACGCCGGTGGCGATGACGAAGTCTTCCGGCTTGTCCTGCTGGAGCATCAGCCACTGCATCTCGACGTAGTCGCGCGCATGGCCCCAGTCGCGCAGCGCGCTCATGTTGCCCAGGTGCACGCAGTCCTGCAGGCCGAGCGCGATGCGGGCGATGGCGCGCGTGATCTTGCGCGTCACGAAGGTCTCGCCACGCAGCGGGCTCTCGTGGTTGAAGAGGATGCCGTTGCATGCGTAGATGCCGTAGGCCTCGCGGTAGTTGACGGTGATCCAGTAGGCGTACATCTTCGCCACGGCATACGGGCTGCGCGGGTAGAAGGGCGTGGTTTCCTTCTGCGGGATCTCTTGCACCAGGCCGTAGAGCTCCGAGGTGCTGGCCTGGTAGAAGCGGGTCTTCTTTTCCAGCCCGAGGATGCGGATCGCCTCGAGGATGCGCAGCGTGCCGATGCCGTCGGCGTTGGCGGTGTACTCGGGCGTCTCGAAGCTCACCGCCACGTGGCTCATGGCCGCGAGGTTGTAGATCTCGTCGGGCTGCACCTGCTGGATGATGCGGATCAGGTTGGTGCTGTCCGTCAGGTCGCCATAGTGCAGGATGAAGTTCTTGTTGTCGACGTGCGGATCCTGGTAGAGGTGGTCGATGCGGTCGGTGTTGAAGAGGCTCGAACGGCGCTTGATGCCGTGCACCTCGTAGCCCTTCTTCAGCAGGAACTCGGACAGGTAGGCGCCGTCCTGGCCGGTCACGCCGGTGATGAGGGCTACTTTCTTCTGGGACATGGTCGGTCTCTGTAGGAATGGTCGATCAGGAAATCTTGGCCTGGCGGAAGGGCGCGGTCTCGTAGGTGAGGCGCAGGCCGTCCTGCAGGCTGGTCTTGGCACGCCAGCCGAGCGAGGCCAGGCGGCTCACGTCGAGAAGCTTGCGCGGCGTGCCGTCGGGCTTGCTGCTGTCGAAGACGATGCGGCCCTGGAAGCCCACGGTCTTCATGACGGACTCGGCCAGTTCGCGGATGGTGACGTCTTCACCGGTGCCGATGTTGACCAGCGGGCCGGCGTAGCCCTGTTCGGCGAGGTGCACGCAGGCATCGGCCAGGTCGTCGACGTAGAGAAACTCGCGCCTCGGGTTGCCGCTGCCCCAGACCACGTACTCGCTGTCGCCGCGCTCGCGTGCCTCATGGGCCTTGCGCAGGAGCGCGGGCAGCACGTGGCTGTTGGCGAGGTCGTAGTTGTCGTTGGGCCCGTAGAGGTTGGTCGGCATCACGCTCACGTACTGGCGGCCGTACTGCGCGTTGTAGTTGTCGCACAGCTTGATGCCGGCGATCTTCGCGATGGCGTAGGGCTCGTTGGTGTGCTCCAGCGGACCGGTGAGCAGGTAGTCTTCCTTGATCGGCTGCGGACAGTCGCGCGGGTAGATGCAGCTCGAGCCGAGGAACATCATCCGCTGCACGTCGGCGAGGTGCGCGCCGTGGATGAGGTTGGCCTCGATCATCAGGTTCTGGTAGATGAAGTCGGCGCGGTAGACGTTGTTCGCCTGGATGCCCCCCACCTTGGCGGCGGCCACGAAGCTGTAGTCGGGCTTCTCGGCGGCGAGAAAGCCGTGAACGGCCTTCTGGTCCAGCAGGTCGAGTTCGGCGTGGGTGCGGGTGACGATGTTGGTGTAGCCCGCGGCCTGGAGGCGGCGCACGAGGGCGCTGCCGACCATGCCGCGATGGCCGGCGACGTAGATCTTGGCGTTCTTGTCCATGAGGGGGTGTCAGCCGCGGCCGTAGGTGTCCTGGAAACGCACGATGTCGTCCTCGCCCAGGTAGCTGCCCGACTGCACTTCGATGATTTCGAGCGGCACCTTGCCGGGATTGGCGAGGCGGTGCGTCTGGCCGAGCGGGATGTAGGTGCTCTGGTTCTCGCTGAGCAGGATGACCTTGTCGCCGTTGGTGACCTCGGCCGTGCCGCTCACCACGATCCAGTGCTCGGCACGGTGGTGGTGCATCTGCAGCGAGAGGCTCGCCCCGGGCTTGACCATGATGCGCTTGACCTGGAAGCGCGGCCCGGCGTCGATGCTGTCGTACCAGCCCCAGGGGCGGTGCACCTGGCGGTGCAGGGTGTGCTCGCTGCGGCCCGACGATTCGAGCTGGTTGACGATGTGCTTGACCTCCTGGCTGCGGCTGCGGTCGGCCACCAGCACGGCGTCGGGGGTCTCGACCACGACCACGTTGTCGAGGCCCACCACGCCGACCAGGCGGCTGGTGGCGTGCACCAGCGTGTCGCGGCTGTCGCGCACCAGCGCATCGCCGATGAAGGCGTTGCCGTCGGCGTCTTTCTCGCTGACCTGCCAGACGGCGTCCCACGCCCCGAGGTCGGACCAGCCTGCCGCCAGCGGCACCATGTGGATGGCGAACTCGGACGAGCCCGGGCATTTCTCCATCACCGCGTAGTCGACCGATTCGCTGGGGATGGCGGCGAACTCGGCCTTGCCGGGTCGTACGAAGCTCGCGTCGACCTGATGGGCGGCGAAGGCGGCGCGCGTGGCGCTGGCGATGTCGGGTCGGAAGCGCTCCAGCGCCTTCAGCCACACCGACGCCCGCACCACGAACATCCCGCTGTTCCAGTAGTAGCCACCCTCGGCGAGGTAGCGCGCCGCAGTGGCCGCGTCGGGTTTCTCGACGAACTGGGCGACGCTGAAGACCTGCGTCTCGTTGGCTGCGGTGCCCTGGGTGCGGATGTAGCCGAAACCCGTTTCGGGGCGGTCGGGCGTGATGCCGAGGATCACAAAGGCGCCACCCGCGGCGGCGTGCACGGCGCGGCGCAGCGCGGCGGTGAAGGCGGGCTCGTCGGTCACCGTCTGGTCGGCCGGGGTCACGACCAGCACCGGGTCGGCATCGCGCGCCGTGGCCTGCAGCGCGGCGAGCGTCATCGCCGGCGCGGTGTTGCGGCCCATCGGCTCCAGCAGCACGGTGGCGGGGGGCAGGGCGAGTTCGCGCAGCTGATCGAGGATCAGGAAGCGGTGTTCCTCGTTGCCGACGATGGCGGGCGCGGCCACGTCCAGGCTGTCGTCGGCCAGCGCGGCCAGGCGCGAGGCGGCTTGCTGGAACAGGCTGCGGTTGCCCTGCAGCACGAGAAACTGCTTCGGATGCTGTGCGCGCGAGAGCGGCCACAGCCGCGTGCCACTGCCGCCGGCCATGATGACGGGCTGGACGGCGATCGGAGCGGAAGAGGTAGGAGCCATGAGATGTTCTGAGTGCAAGCCAGGCGGCAGAAGGTTGATCTTCGCCGCAGCGCTTTACCGCAGGGTCACTTCGCCGGTGCACCCCGTGACGGTGAAGGTGACCTCGTAGGCACTGGTGCCACTGACGGAGCGGTTCTCGCGGTTGGCGCTGCAGCGCAAAGCCAGGCTGCGGGTGGGTTGGTAGCTGAAGCCCAGCCCGTAGCCCTTGACGGCTTCGCTTTGCGAAGTGCTGAGCGTACCTTTGCGTTGGCGTGCATTGCCATTCAGGAAAATTTTGCCGGTGAGTTCATACCGGGCATCCACCGCAAAGGCGGTGCCGATCCGGCTGCCGTCGACCGGCAAGGCCTCGCCGCCGCCCTCGCCGCCCGTCGCGGGGGCAAAGGTGGTTTCCCGGCCCGTGTCACGGGTGGCGGTGGCGCTGAAGGTGAGCCTGCCGCTGGGGCGGTAGGCCCAGCCTACCGAGCCTGTCGTTTCCGACAGGTCGGGGTTGCTGCTGAGGGAATGGGTTTCCTTGGTGGCACTCAGCCGGGCGTTGAAGGTGCTGAAGCCACCGCTGTTCCAGATGGCGGTGAGGTCGATGTCGCGCCGCCTCGTTTCGTCGGCCACCGGGACCGTTTCCGTCTCGCCGCGCGACGCGCGCACGCCCAGCCCCAGCGTCAATTTTCCGCCGACCGCCCAGCGCAGGCCGGTGCTGATCGTGTCCTGGGAAAAATCACGTCCGACGGCCGATTTCACCTCCAGCGTGCGGTGGTCGTACCCAACGTCGAACGCCAGGTGCGAGGCGAGCCCATAGCGGGCCGTGGCGGCGAACTGCTGGGTGCGCTGGTCGGTGATGGAGGTGGTGCCATCGGGCGCCGTCAGCGTGTTGAGGCTGTCGCGGGTGTCGTAGACCAGCGTGCCCGAGAGCGTCTCGATCGTCTCCCAGTCCAGCCCGCCGCGGAAGGCGAAGCTCTTGTTGTCGAGCTCCGAGACGTTCTGGTAGCGGTTGACCTGCGCGTTGCCATCGGCAAACAGGCGCTGGCGGCCCAGGTTCACGTTGACGCCGCCGATCACACCAGCGCTGTAGATGGTGTCCGCGACCACGTTGGTCGATCGGCGATGGACGTTGGAGTCGCGCTCCACGCCCACGGTGGCGCCAATGTAGTACGGGCTCGACTCAGGCACCGCGGCCTGGCCGACGGCCGCGCCCGATACCGCCAGGCTGCCGGCCGAAACCAGCATCTTCAGGGCGCCACCACGATGAATTCTTGGATGTTGGTTCATGCTGCGATGTCTCGAAGGCTGCAAGGCGCGCCCGCAAGAGGCACGGCAGCGGATCAATAGGCGTTGCGGTCGAAGAAGACCAGCCGGATGGTACGCACAATGATTTGCAGGTCGAGCGCCAGCGACCAGTTGCGCAGGTACTCGAGGTCGTACTCGACGCGGGCCTGCATCTTGTCGACCGTGTCGGTTTCTCCGCGCTGCCCGTTCACCTGCGCCCAGCCGGTGATGCCCGGCTTGACCTTGTGACGCACCATGTAGGCCTTGACGATGCGGCGGTACTCCTCGTTGTGCGCCACGGCGTGGGGGCGCGGCCCCACGATGCTCATGCGCCCCTGCAGCACGTTGAAGAACTGCGGCAGCTCGTCGAGGGAGGTCCGGCGGATGAAGGCGCCGAACGGGGTGATGCGTGCGTCGCCCTTGGTGGCCTGCTTGACGACCGAGCCGTTGTCCTGGGTGGTCATCGAGCGGAACTTGTAGACGGTGATGTCTTCGCCGTCGAGGCCGGTGCGGCGCTGCTTGAAGATCACCGGCCCGGGCGAGCTCATCTTCACGCCGATGGCGATGGCCAGCAGGATGGGCGAGATGAGCACGAGGATGATGGACGCGAGCACCACGTCGCTCACCCGCTTGACCAGCTCGTTGGTGCCGGTGAAGGGCGTCTCGCAGATGCCCACGATGGGCACGCCGTTGATGTCCTGCAGGCGGCCCTGGATGATGCTGATGCCGAAGATGTCGGGCACGAAGAAGAGCGAGGCGGTGGTGTCCTGCATCTGCTCGAGCAGCTCGACGATGCGCGGCTGCGAGCCGAGCGGCAGGGTGATGAAGACCTCGTGCACGCCGTGGCGGCGGATGAAGTCGGCCACGTCCTTCAGGCCGCCCTTGACCTCGTCCATCGCGAGGCCGTCGACGCGTGCATCCGCGCGGTCGTCGAAGTAGCCGAGGAAGTCGACGCCCTTGTCTTCGCTGAGGGTCAGCGCGCGCATGACCTTCACGCCCTGCGGGCCGGCGCCGATGACGATGGCGCGGCGGCGCGCTTCGGGTTGCGAGAGCTGGTGCAGGACGACACGCCGGCCGACCCACACCCCGAGCCACTGCACGATGGGGGTGGCCACGACCCAGATCACGAGCGCATCACGCTCGAAGTAGCTCAGGCTGCGGGTGACGTAGCCGCACAGCAGCAACACGCCCATCAGCACGACCCATGACGACACGATGTCGACCCCGGCGGCGACGAGGTTCTGGCGGAAGCGGTTGTGGCCGGGGAAGGTCAGCGCGAAGACGAGCAGGCACAGCACGAGTTCCGGCCGGCCGATGAACGCGTCGAGATAGAGGTTGGCGGCGAGAAAGGTGAGGACGGTGATGGTCGGTTCGAGAAACGCGGCCGCGAGCGAGGTCACCGATTGCGGAGCGCTGTAGAACGTTCGCTTGTACGGTCGGTCTTCAAACATTGCGACGGGTTGATCCACGAGGTCTCGCCTCCATCCATGCGGTCGACGGCTGACAGACGTTGCCGCTGCATCAGCCGTGCCAGGCACCCGTCGTGCGGCACGGCGGCGTGGGCTCTTGGGCTGCTGCTCGCGGCGATGAAGCTCAGACACCGCGGGAATTCTCACCCAAGACCTGGGACGTGCCGGACCCGCAAGTGTGGGGGGACATCCGTTTTAGGGAGGTGTCCTCGCGTTGACTGCATCACGGATCGCGGCCGCGGTGCAGCGCCTTGGAAGGCCCTGCGCGGCAGTCGGCGTGACGAATCCCCGCCCCTACAATTCCCTGATGCCTACCCCCTTCGACACCGCCTTCGGGGCGCGCTTCTCCGCGGCGCTGGGTTCCGCGGCGATGGAGCGCATCACCTTGCTGCTCAACCACGTCATCGCGGCCGAGCCCGTGGCGACCGGGCGGCTGAAGGCCCACAGCGGGCGCAGCCTGCAACTGGTGTGGACCGGTTGGCCGTCGTTGCTGCCTCCTCCGCCGACAGTGGCCTTCACCGTCACGCCGGCAGGCTTGCTCGAATGGTGCGGCGAGGCACCCCCCGCGCTGGCCGATCTGCGCCTGAGCCTGGACGCGTCCAACCCGCTGAAGCTTGCGAGCCTGTGGCTTTCCGGAGAGCGGCCGCAGGTCGGCATCGAGGGCGATTCCGCCCTGGCGGCCGACGTGAACTGGCTCATCGACAACCTGCGCTGGGACATCGAGGACGACATCGCCCGCATCATCGGCCAGGCCCCGGCGCACGAACTCGCACGCGCGGCCTCGGCCGTGTCGGCCGGGCTGCGCGAAGCGGTGAAGGCGGTGCAGGGCCTGGTGTCGCGCGCGCCGCGATGAGGCATCTCGCCCGGCTGGTCTTCATCGTTTTCACCGTCCTGCGCTTCGGGCTGGACGAGCTGGCGCTGTCGGGCTTCCGGCAGCGCTGGGTGCGGGCGCTCGTGCGGGTGATGACGCTCGGCCGGCGGCTCGATGCCCCCCCCGGGCGGCGCTTGCGCGAGGCGCTGGAGCGCCTGGGCCCGATCTTCGTGAAGTTCGGCCAGGTGCTGTCGACCCGGCGCGACTTGCTGCCCCCCGACGTGGCCGACGAACTTGCACGCCTGCAGGACCGCGTGCCGCCGTTCCCGGCCCCGGTCGCGCGGGCGCTGGTCGAGAAGGCCTACGGACTGCCGATCGAATCTGTCTTCGCCACCTTCGACGCCGAGCCCGTGGCCAGCGCCTCGATCGCGCAGGTGCACTTCGCCACGCTGAAAGACGGCCGCGAGGTCGCGGTGAAGGTGCTGCGCCCCGGCATGCTGGCGGTGATCGACGACGACCTGTCGCTCCTGCGCACGCTGGCGCGCTGGGTCGAGCGGCTGTCGGCCGACGGCAAGCGGCTGAAGCCCCGCGAGGTGGTGGCCGAGTTCGACAAGTACCTGCACGACGAACTGGACCTGGTGCGCGAGGCGGCCAACGCCGCGCAGCTTCGCCGCAACATGGAGGGCCTGAACCTGGTGATGGTCCCCGAGATGATCTGGGACCTGTGCACCTCGGGCGTGATCGTGATGGAGCGCATGTACGGCGTGCCCATCAGCCAGACGCAGCGACTGCGCGAAGCGGGCGTCGACATCAAGAAGCTGGCGCGCGACGGCGTGACGATCTTCTTCACCCAGGTCTTTCGCGACGGCTTCTTCCACGCCGACATGCACCCCGGCAACATCCAGGTGAGCACGGACCGCGAGACCTTCGGCCGCTACATCGCGCTCGATTTCGGCATCGTGGGCACGCTGACCGAGTTCGACAAGGACTACCTCGCGCAGAACTTCATCGCCTTCTTCCGCCGCGACTACAAGCGCGTGGCCGAGCTGCACCTCGAATCGGGCTGGGTGCCGCCCACCACCCGCATCGACGAGCTGGAAGGTGCGATCCGCGCCGTGTGCGAGCCGCACTTCGACCGGCCGCTGAAGGACATCTCGCTCGGCCAGGTGCTGCTGCGGCTGTTCCAGACCTCGCGCCGCTTCAACGTCGAAATCCAGCCCCAGCTCGTGCTGCTGCAGAAGACGCTGCTCAACATCGAGGGCCTGGGTCGCCAGCTCGACCCCGAGCTCGACCTCTGGAGCACCGCCAAGCCCTTCCTCGAACGCTGGATGAACGAGCAGGTGGGGTGGCGCGGCCTCGTCGAGCGGCTGAAGAAGGAGGCGCCGCACTGGGCGCAGCTCCTGCCCGAGCTGCCGCGGCTGGTGCACCAGGCCCTGCAGCGGCCCGGCAGCGCCGCCGACGCTCCATTGCTGAGGGCGCTGCTGCGCGAGCAGCGCCGCACCAACCGGATGCTGTCGGGCCTGCTGCTGCTTGGCCTGGGGCTTGCTGCGGCGGTGTCGGCGCTCTGGTGGTTGCGCTAGGCCCGTGCAGCCTGGTGCGGCGTTGGGAAGATAATGCGCCGCCGTTGTTCCGTGGCCGGCTCCCGATGCGCACCGGGTCGGCTTCTTGAAGAATCGCCTCACCGTCGGAGTTGACCCGTGCTGATCACGTTTGTCGTTGCCTACCTGCTCGTGACCATCGCCATCGGCCTGATCGCCGCCCGGCGCGTCCACAACGCCAAGGACTTCCTCGTCGCCGGCCGCAGCCTGCCGCTGTACATGAACGTGGCCACGGTGTTCGCCACCTGGTTCGGCGCGGAGACGGTGCTGTCGGTCTCGGCCACCTTCGCCAAGGACGGCCTGGGCGGCGTGCCCGGCGACCCCTTCGGCGCCTCGGTCTGCCTGGTGATCGCAGCGCTGCTCTTCGCGCGGCTCTTCTACCGCATGAACCTGCTGACCATCGGCGACTTCTACAAGGAGCGCTATGGCAAGGGCGTGGAGGTACTCACCAGCGTGTCCATCGTGCTCAGCTACCTCGGCTGGACCTCGGCGCAGCTCACCGCCCTCGGGCTGGTGATCCACGTGTTGTCGGGCGGGCAGGTCGGCCTGACCGAAAGCATCATGATCGGCGCCGGCGTGGTGCTGCTCTACACGGTCTTCGGCGGCATGTGGTCGGTGGCCTTCACCGACCTCTTCCAGACGGTCGTGATCGTCATCGGCCTGTCGCTCATCGCCTACCTCGTGGGCGATCTCGCCGGCGGGCCCGCCAAGGTGATCGCGCAGGCCTCGGCCGACGGCAAGTTCAACTTCTTCCCGAGCGACAGTGCCGGCTGGTGGGCGATGGCGGGGGCGTTCTTCGCCTTTGCCTTCGGCTCCATCCCGCAGCAGGACGTCTTCCAGCGCATGACCAGCGCCAAGGACGAAAACACCGCCGTGCGCGGCACGGTGCTGGGCGGACTCATCTACTTCTGCTTCGCCTTCGTGCCCATCTACATCGCGTATGCCGCGGTGGTGGCCGACCCGGCGGTGACGCAGCTCTTCGCCAGCGAAGACGCGCGTGCCATCCAGCGAGTGCTGCCTGACCTGGTCCTGGGCAAGATGCCGCTGTGGGCGCAGGTGATGTTCTTCGGCGCCTTGCTCTCGGCCATCCTGTCCACGGCCAGCGGCGCGCTGCTCGCGCCCAGCTCGCTCTTCACCGAGAACGTGCTGCGTCCCTTCCAGCCGCACATGAGCGACCGGCAACTGCTGCTCACCCTGCGCCTCGTGCTGGTGATCTTCACCGCCGCGGCCCTGATCTTTGCGCTCAACAGCCGCAGCACCATGTACGAGATGGTGCAGAACGCCTACAACGTGACCCTCACCGGCGCCTTCGTGCCGCTGGTCGCCGGCGCCTTCTGGAAGCGCGCCACCACCCAGGGTGCGCTCTTCTCCATCGTGCTGGGCATCGGCTGCTGGCTCGGCGCCGACCAGGTGGCCGCCGAGGCCCTGGTGCCGCCCAACCTCGTGGGCCTCTTTGCCTCGATCCTGGGCATGTTGATGGGGTCGCTGGCGCCGCAGGTGATCGGCCCTTACGGGCATTCCATCGCCGCTGTGCTGCACCGTTCCCACGGCAAACATCACGGCCACACGCCGCCTCACGCATAGGCTCCGACTTATAATTTCGCCTTTTGAATCAATGGTTTAGCCATGCCCATCTATGCCTATCGGTGTGAGGCCTGCGGCCACGCCAAGGACGAAAACACCGCCGTGCGCGGCACGGTGCTGGGCGGACTCATCTACTT
>DASWSY010000049.1:0-1881 GCA_036402415.1 Rhizobacter sp.
AAAAAGGCGAAGCCGCAAATTATAGCCCGCCCCCGGCATTCGTGCCAAGGGCGGGCTCAAGCTGGCGTCAGCTCAGGCTTACTGCAGCTTGATCTCGACGTCCACGCCGGCCGGCAGGTCCAGCTTCATCAGGGCGTCGACCGTCTTGTCGGTCGGGTCGACGATGTCCATCAGGCGCTGGTGCGTGCGGATCTCGAACTGGTCGCGGCTCGACTTGTTCACGTGCGGCGAGCGCAGGATGTCGAAGCGCTTCATGCGCGTCGGCAGGGGCACCGGGCCCTTGACGATGGCGCCGGTGCGCTTGGCGGTGTCGACGATCTCGGCGGCGGACTGGTCGATCAGCTTGTAATCGAACGCCTTGAGGCGGATGCGGATTTTCTGCTGCGTGGCCATGGCATCACTCCATGATCTTGGCGACGACGCCGGAGCCGACGGTCTTGCCGCCTTCGCGGATGGCGAAGCGCAGGCCCTCTTCCATGGCGATCGGGGCGATCAGCTTGACGGTGATCGTCACGTTGTCGCCGGGCATGACCATTTCCTTGTCCTTCGGCAGCTCGATCGCGCCGGTCACGTCCGTCGTGCGGAAGTAGAACTGCGGGCGATAGTTGTTGAAGAACGGGGTGTGGCGGCCGCCTTCGTCCTTGCTCAGCACGTAGATCTCGGCGGAAAAGTGCGTGTGCGGCTTGACCGAACCGGGCTTGCACAGCACCTGGCCGCGCTGCACTTCCTCGCGCTTGGTGCCGCGCAGCAGGATGCCGACGTTGTCGCCGGCCTGGCCCTGGTCGAGCAGCTTGCGGAACATCTCCACGCCGGTGCAGGTGGTCTTGACCGTCGGCACCAGGCCCACGATCTCGATTTCCTCGCCGACCTTGACCACGCCGCGCTCCACGCGGCCGGTCACCACCGTGCCGCGGCCGGAGATGGAGAACACGTCTTCCACCGGCATCAGGAAGGCGCCGTCCACGGCGCGCTTCGGATCGGGGAAGTAGGTGTCCATCGCGTCGGCCAGCTTCATGATGGCCTGCTCGCCCAGCTCGCCCTTGTCGCCTTCGAGCGCCAGCTTGGCCGAGCCCTTGATGATCGGGGTGTCGTCGCCGGGGAAGTCGTACTTGGACAGCAGCTCGCGCACTTCCATCTCGACCAGCTCCAGCAGCTCGGCGTCGTCCACCATGTCGCACTTGTTCAGGAACACGATGATGTGCGGCACGCCCACCTGGCGGGCCAGCAGGATGTGCTCGCGCGTCTGGGGCATCGGGCCGTCGGCGGCCGAGCACACCAGGATCGCGCCGTCCATCTGGGCGGCGCCGGTGATCATGTTCTTCACGTAGTCGGCGTGGCCGGGGCAGTCGACGTGCGCGTAGTGGCGCTTGGCCGTCTCGTACTCGACGTGGGCGGTGTTGATCGTGATGCCGCGCGCCTTTTCTTCGGGAGCCGCGTCGATCTGGTCGTACGCCTTGGCTTCACCGCCGAACTTGGCCGACAGCACGGTCGTGATCGCCGCCGTCAGGGTGGTCTTGCCATGGTCCACGTGGCCGATGGTGCCCACGTTGACGTGCGGCTTGGTCCGCTCGAATTTGCCTTTTGCCATTCAGATATCTCCAGTAAAGAGCAATGCCCGTGTATGGGTTTTACGTCTGCACCCGGCTCCTGGGTCCTTCGCCACGGGCAGCGAAGGGGGTCGGGTCGCAGACGAAGATCTAGTCAGTGAGGTCCGAGCGGTCGCTTCGCTTTCCGGTCCGACCCCAAGACATTATTTGGCCCGAGCCGCGATGATCGTCTCGGCGACGTTCTTCGGCGCTTCGGTGTAGTGCTTGAACTCCATCGTGTACGTGGCGCGGCCTTGCGACATCGAACGCAGCGTGGTGGAGTAGCCGAACATTT
>DASWSY010000050.1:0-4354 GCA_036402415.1 Rhizobacter sp.
GCAATGCCCATGCGGCGCAGGATGGCCACGCTGGTGTCGACCGCATGGCCCTTGGCGGTGCTTGGGGCGTCATCGACGCGAGGCTTGGAGAAGCCGAACAGCATGGCTACTCCGGTCGCTCCGAACAGTGGCTGCTGATGAGGATCAAGGCGCGCTCCGAGGATGTTGTGTCAGGCTCTGGATGCGACTCGCGCAACCCATGCCCTCTTTGTCGTCGGCCGGATCATCGACCCTCAGAAGCGAAAAAATAACGTCAATAGTTGGCAAACGTGAGCAGGCTTACAACCGGTCGCAGAAGATACGCCGCGCCCTTTGGTGTATGCGTGCTTGCCACAACGACGGAACTTGCGCACAACGGAAGCGCACTCAGCGTGCGCGGATAATCCGCCCTCGGCCCCAGGCGCGATGCGCCGGCCTCAACTTCAACGCGAGCCTCTGCTCACATGAAACCTCGACACAAGCGCATCGCGATCATCGTGGGGGCCCTGGCCGGCCTGGGCGTCGCCACCGGCCTGGTGCTCAACGCCCTGCAAAGCAACGTCGCCTTCTTCTTCACGCCCACGCAGGTGGCCGCCGGCGAGGCGCCTAAGAACCGCGCCTTCCGCGTCGGCGGCATGGTGCGCGAGGGCAGCGTGACGCGCGACCAGATGACGGTGCACTTCATCGTGACCGACACCGCGAAAGACGTGCGCGTCACCTACACCGGCATCCTTCCCGACCTCTTCAAGGAAGGCAAAGGCGCCGTGGTGCAGGGCAAGCTCGACGAGCGCGGCGAGTTCAGGGCGACCGAAGTGCTCGCCAAGCACGACGAGAACTACATGCCGCCCGAAGCCCAGCATGCAGTGGACCAGGCGCACAAGGCCGCGAAGTCCATGCCGAAGGAAGCGACCCGCCCATGACCCCCGAACTCGGCCACCTCGCCCTCATCCTCGCGCTGCTCGTCGCCCTGGTCCAAGGCACGCTCCCGCTCGTCGGCGCGCACCGCGGCCATGCGGGCTGGACGGCGCTTGCGCGCCCCGCGGCACAGACGCAGTTCCTGCTGGTCGCCTTCGCCTTCGGCTGCCTGATGCACGCCTTCATCGCGAACGACTTCTCGGTGCAATACGTGGCGCAGCATTCCAATTCCAAGCTGCCGACCGCCTACCGCGCCTCGGCGGTGTGGGGCGGACACGAGGGTTCGCTGCTGCTGTGGGTGCTGATGCTGACCGGCTGGTCCGCCGCGGTGAGCCTGCTCTCGCGGCAGTTGCCCGACGCGATGGTGGCGCGGGTGCTGGGCGTGCTGGGGCTGGTGTCGATCGGCTTCCTGCTCTTCATGCTGCTCACGTCCAACCCTTTCGACCGGCTGCTGCCGGCCGCACGCGACGGCGCCGACCTCAACCCCTTGCTGCAGGACCCGGGCCTCATCGTCCACCCGCCCATGCTCTACATGGGCTACGTGGGCTTCTCGGTCGCCTTCGCCTTCGCCATCGCCGCGCTGCTTGCCGGCCGGCTCGATGCCGCCTGGGCGCGCTGGTCGCGCCCCTGGACCAACGTCGCCTGGGTCTTCATGACGCTGGGCATCGCGCTCGGGTCGTACTGGGCCTACTACGAGCTGGGCTGGGGCGGCTGGTGGTTCTGGGACCCGGTGGAAAACGCCTCCTTCATGCCGTGGCTGGTGGGCACCGCGCTCATCCATTCCCTGGCGGTGACCGAAAAGCGCGGCAGCTTCAAGAACTGGACGGTGCTGCTGGCCATCGCGGCCTTCTCGCTGTCGCTGCTGGGCACCTTCCTCGTGCGCTCGGGCGTGCTGACCTCGGTGCACGCCTTCGCCACCGACCCCGAACGCGGCATCTTCATCCTCGCCTTCCTGGTGCTGGTGATCGGCGGCTCGCTGACGCTCTTCGCCTGGCGAGCGTCCACGGTGAGCATGGGCGGCGCCTTCGCGCTGTTCTCGCGCGAGACGCTGCTGCTCGTGAACAACGTGCTGCTGGTGGTGGCCTGCGGCTCGGTGATGCTGGGCACGCTCTACCCGCTCCTGATCGACGCGCTGGGCATGGGCAAGCTGTCGGTGGGCCCGCCCTACTTCAACGCGGTGTTCGTGCCGATCATGCTGCCGCTGCTCTTCCTCATCGCGCTCGGCCCGCTCGCACGCTGGAAGCACGCCGACGCTCGCGAGATGGCACAGCGCCTGCGCCTGGCCGCCGTGATCGCGGTCGCAGCCGGCATCGGCCTGCCCTTCCTCGTGGGCGAATGGTCGCCGCTGGTGGCGCTGGGCCTGCTGCTGGCGGTGTGGATCATCGCCAGCACCGCCTTCCAGATCCGCGAGCGCCTGCGCTCGGGCTGGCCGCCGCGGTCGTTCTGGGGCATGCACCTGGCGCACCTCGGCATGGCCGTCTTCGTGATCGGCGTGACCATGGTCAAGGGCTATGAAGTCGAGAAGGACGTGCGCATGGCCATGGGCGACACGGTGGCCATGGGCGGCTACGCCTTCCGGCTCGACAGCGTGCGCCAGGTCCAGGGCCCCAACTACACCGCGATGCGCGGCGACGTGGCGCTCCTCAAGGACGGCGTGGTGCTGCGCCACCTGCACCCCGAGAAGCGCAACTACTTCTCGTCGCAGATGCCGATGACCGAAACCGCCATCGACACCGGCCTCACGCGCGACCTCTACGTCTCGCTCGGTGAAGCACTCGACCCGCAGGGCAGCGCCTGGAGCGTGCGCGTCTACTACAAGCCCTTCGTCACCTGGATCTGGGGCGGCTGCCTGCTGATG
Organism: Rhizobacter sp.; assembly: GCA_036402415.1. Lineage (GTDB taxonomy): Bacteria > Pseudomonadota > Gammaproteobacteria > Burkholderiales > Burkholderiaceae_C > Rhizobacter. The sequence goes on from DASWSY010000050.1 coordinate 2,753, forward strand.
GCGCTGGGCGGCGGCATCGCCGCGGCCGACCGCCGCTACCGGCTGAAGCAGCGCAGCACGCAGGCCGTGGCCCAGGGGGCGGCCGCATGAAGAAGCGCTATGTGCTGATCCCGCTGGCGCTCTTCCTGGTGCTGGCGGTGTTCCTCGCGATGGGCCTCAGGCTCAACCCGCGCGAGGTGCCCTCGCCGCTCGTGGGCAAGCCGGCGCCGCCCTTTTCGCTGCCGCAGCTCCACAAGGAAGGCAACTTCAGCCCGAAGGACATGGCCGGACAGGTCTGGCTGCTCAACGTCTGGGCCTCGTGGTGCGTGGCCTGCCGCGTCGAGCACCCGGTGCTGGTCGACTTCGCCAAGCGCAAGGTCGTGCCGCTCATCGGCCTCGACTACAAGGACCAGCGCCCCGATGCGCTCGCCTGGCTGCAGCGCCACGGCGACCCGTACGACTTCTCCGTCGTCGACGCGGACGGCCGCGTGGGCATCGACTACGGCGTGTACGGCGTGCCCGAGACCTACCTGATCGACAAGGCCGGCGTGATCCGCTTCAAGCAGATCGGGCCGGTCACGCCCGAGGTGGTGGAGCAGAAGATCCTGCCCCTCATCAAAGAGCTGCAGCAATGAGCGCCCGCCACCTCTTCCTGGCGCTCGCGATGGCGCTGGCGGTGAGCGCCGCACCCGCGAACGAGGCCGCCCCGCTGGCCGAGGACCCGGCCGTCGAAGCCCGCCTGATGCACATCAGCGAAGAGCTGCGCTGCCTCGTCTGCCAGAACGAATCGCTCTCCGGCTCGCGCGCCGACCTGGCGCTCGACCTCAAGCGCGAGATCCGCTCGCTCATCAAGCAGGGCAAGAGCGACGACGAGATCCGGGCCTTCATGGTCAGCCGCTACGGCGACTTCGTGCTCTACCGACCGCCGGTCAAGCCGACCACCTGGCTGCTGTGGGGCGGGCCCTTCGTGCTGATGCTGGGTGGCCTGGCCGCGCTGATCGCCTTCCTGCGCCGCCGCAAGCCTGCCGACGCAGCCCTCACACCCGAAGAACAACGCAAAGCCGAGGCTTTGATCAAGGGAGACTCCTGATGGGCGGATTCGTCCTGGCCGCGGCCCTGCTGGTCGTGGCCACCCTGGTGGTGCTGCTGCGCCCGTGGAAGCGCACAACCCTGCCCGCGGCCGCCAGCACAGGCGACGTCAACGCCGGGGTGTACCGCGACCAGCTCGCCGAACTCGACCGCGACCTCGCCGCCGGCACCCTCACGCCCGAGGACCACGCCCAGGCGCGCGCCGAGCTGCAGCGGCGCCTGCTCGACGACGTCTCGGCGCCAGACGCGCCGGCCCCCGCCGCCACGACCGGCATGCGCGCCACGGCGCTCGTGCTCGCGCTGGCCGTTCCGCTCGCGGCCGGCGGCCTTTACGCCTGGCGCGGCTCGCCGCAGGCGCTCGACCCGCTCGTCGTCCGCGGCCCGCAGCAGCAGGACGTGGAAAAGATGGTGGCCGACCTCGCCGCGCGCATGGAAAGAGAGCCCGATCCGCGTGGCTTCGTCGTGCTGGCCCGCAGCTACCGCGCGATGGGCCGCTTGCCGCAGGCGCAGGCGGCGTTCGAACGCATCGGCCCG
>DASWSY010000051.1:0-3207 GCA_036402415.1 Rhizobacter sp.
AACGACGGGGCCTGTATTCGACAAAGGGTTAACGGCGACCGGTGCTGCTCCTCGACCGCATCGAATGCCGAGCGCCCACCCGAGAGGCTCTTTGAGCAGGGTCATCCCCCATTCGGGCGACGGGAATCGTGACCGTGGCAGTCACCGTGAATGCGTTTTTAAAGATGCACCCCAACGGTTAGGGGTTCTGTGCGCGCCCGTTCCCTTTCCAGAAACCTGGCCATGTTCTTGGCCGCGGTCGTGCTTGGTGTCGCCGCGCAAGCCCATGCGCAGAACGGCCTTTGATCGAATTGTTTACCCGACGGGCCAGTTCCCGGCGGACGTGGAAAGCGTCCAGGTCGCTATCGACCTGGGTGCAGCTGTTGGTCAGTTCGTCCAGCGGGGGGTAGAGGTGGGAAGGAACGCCATCTCGTGGGGTAGTTGATGCGGTGTAGGCGGCAAATTCCCTATGGAGGCGTGTCATGACGTCTGAAAAGCCAAGCGACAACAAGTCTGACGCTTTCGCGGCAGCGAGAAATGACATTCACATGAGCAAGGGAGTTCTCTGGACCGTCCTGGCCGCCGCGGCCATGGTCGTCGCCAGCCTGACGGCGAACGCGTACAGGACCACGGATGGAAACTCAAGCAACGTCGAGCGCGTGGACAAGGGCTATGCGCTGGTACAGCTCAAAGGCCTGCCGCTCGCCACGTATGTCAGGACCAAGCCGGCGAAGGGCAAGAAGATCGATTTCAGCAGTACGGCGGTGAAGTCATACCGCGCGCTACTGTCGGCGCAACGCAAGGACTTCAAAGCCTGGCTGCGCGTGAATGCGCCCAGCGCCATAGTCAGCGGCGAGTACGACATCTCGCTCAACGCGGTGGCGGTGCAGCTGCGCAGTGAGACCCTTGCGAAACTCGCGAGCGCGCCCATGGTGCAGCGGGCGGAGTACCAGGGACTCTATTATCCGACCGGCCACGATCCCGCTCTGTCGATCATCCAGGCTGATCAGGCTTGGGCGCGGGGCGGCGGTGCTGCCAACGCCGGCGCGGGCGTCAAGGTCGCGATCGTCGACAGCGGCATCGACAACGCACATCCGTGCTTCGATGACGCCGGCTATCCGGCGGCGAATCAGCTCGGCAGCCTGCAGTTCACCAACAACAAGGTGATCGCCGCCAAGGTGTTCAACAACAAGGCCGGCTCGCGCGGTTACACGCCCGAGGCGGTCCAAGGCCACGGCACGCACGTGGCGGGCACGGTCGGCTGCAACCTGCACACCCCAGCGACGGTGGACGGCGTCGTCATCCCGTACGACATCTCGGGCGTGGCACCGCGCGCGCTGCTGGGCAACTACAACGTGTTTCCAGGCGAAGTCGGCAATGCGCGCTCCGAGGACATCCTCAATGCGCTCGATACGGCGTATGCCGATGGCTTCGATGTCGCCAACATGAGCCTCGGTGGCGGGATCTCCGGGCTCCAGGACCTGCTGACCGTCGCGGTGAACAATCTCGACCAGGCGAACATGGTGGTCGCGGTGGCGGCGGGCAATTCGGGACCGGGGCATTTCACGATCGAATCGCCAGGATCCGCGGCACGCGCGCTGACGGCCGGCGCGAGCACCGTGCCCCATCTCATCGGCGCGCCGCTGACAGTCAGCGGTTCAACCTATCTGGCCTCGTCCGGTGCCTTCGCCACTGTGGATGCGGATCTGACGGCTCCGCTGGGCGTGGTGACCGGAACGATTGGCGGATTGGGCGACGCCTGCGCGGCATTGCCCGCCGGCAGCCTCGCCGGTGAGATCGGACTGCTGTCGCGTGGCACCTGCACGTTCTCGGTCAAGATTCGCAACGCCCGGGATGCGGGCGCGGTAGCCGTGATCGTGGTCAACAACGTCGCGGGAGACCCGATTGCGATGGGGCAGGATGGAACGCCGAACCAGCCCACGGCGGTCCCGGCCTACATGGTGGGGATCGACGCGCGGTCGGCGCTGGCCGCGAGCGATGGCGCGAGCGCCACGATTGGCGCGACGCTGGCGTATTTCCTCACCAACAGCGTTGACCTGATGGCGGGCTTCAGCAGCCAGGGGCCCACCGATGTCGGCTTCCGCGTCAAACCTGACGTGGTGGCCCCCGGCGTCAACGTCCTCAGTGCGTTGCCCGCCAACGCTTGTGACGAGCCCCCTTGCTTCGCGTTCTTTCAAGGCACGTCGATGGCCACTCCGCACCTGGCCGGTTCTGCTGCGGTGGTCCGACAGCAGCATCCTGATTGGTCAGCCGCGGAAGTACGTTCGGCTATCGTCAACACGGCGGACCAGGGCGTCCTGCGTCACTTCCGGACCGGCCTCCTCGAAAATGACGTCAACGTCATCGGCACCGGGCGGGAGAACCTGCTGGCGGCGGTACATGCAGCGGCGGCAATCGATCCGGTGAGCCTGAGCTTCGGCGCTGTGGCTTCCGTTTCGGGCCAGGTCAAGAGCCTGCCGGTAACCGTCACCAATCTTGGAGCTGCTCCGCAGAACTTCGTGCTGAGCCTCGGACCGGCAGGCGGCACGGGCGTGGCTTACTCCGTGGAACCGGCCGTGCTGAGTCTTGCGGGCGGTGAATCCGGCGTGGCGGTCGTGACCCTGACTGCCGACAGGGGCGCGGGCTCAGGCGACCACGCCGCCAAGTTGAACGTCAGCGCCAGCGGCTTGGAGGTAGCGCACGCCGTCGTCTACACGTTCATCAAGTAAGGCGCTGCATCAGGACCGCCACGGCGCCATGCCGTGGCGGTTCTTTTTCTGGCCGCTCATCAGGATCGAGGGCCGTAGGCTGGGTTGGCTTCATCAACCCAGCGCTTGGCCGCATTGAAATGCTGGGTTGATGTAGCCAACCCAGCCTACGAGCTTGCCCGACATCCGCCGCCCGTTGAGCAGCACGTTGCCCGTCGCCTGGCCCAGACCGCGCTCCTCCACCGCCTCGCGGATCACGAAGCCCGGCACTTGCTCCAGCATCGCCAGCGCATTGCGCGGCGCATAGCGCGCAAAGTCCTCCGGCGTGTAGGTCCGCCCGGTCTTGTTCTCGGCGGCGGGCGCGGTCTGCGCCAGGGCAAAGGGCGGCGCAGACAACAGCGCGGCCACCAGGGCGATGCGGGCGAAACGTGGTGATACGGACATGAGCGCTCCCCGGGCTCTACGCCCGGTGGTGGGCGACCTTGGAGAGATGCGGGGATTGGGGAAGGGGTTTAAAGCT
>DASWSY010000052.1:0-5361 GCA_036402415.1 Rhizobacter sp.
GCGATGGCCTCGCGCGGGGCGAAGCCGATCGAGTGCACGAAGCCGTCGTACTGCGGCCAGGCCTCGCCGAGCTGGGCGAAGGTGGAGGCGATCTGCTCGTCGTTGCCGACGTCGCAGTCGAACACGAGCTTGGAGCCGAATTCGGCGGCGTACTCGGTCACGCGCTCCCGGAAGCGCTCGCCGACGTAGCTGAATGCCAGCTCGGCGCCTTCGCGGTGACAGGCGCGGGCAATCCCATAGGCGATCGAGCGGTTGTTGAGGACACCGGTGATCAAGAAACGTTTGCCGGCCAGGAATCCCATGCTGTCTCCGCACTGTTGAGAAAAAGTCAGGGCGCGATTCTGGCATGCAGCCAGGAGCGCTTCGCCGGTCCAACCGTTCGCGACAACCCCTTGGCAAGCCGGCGAAACCTGCAGACTTGACAACCCCAGGTCTTGCCGGTACCTGCGCTGCCCGCTACAATGCGCTTTTCGCAAGAAAACTGCATGGGCGGATTCTTCCAGCCCTTTTTTTTTGCTTTGATGCTTTTGGAGCTGCTCGACCTTGAATTGGCAAACCGCCGTTGAAAACACCGTGACCGGCCTCGGTTACGAGCTCGTGGACTGCGAACGCAGTGCCAAGGGGCTGTTGCGTGTCTACATCGACCGTGTGGCCAACGACCCGGCGGGCGAATTCATCGTCGTCGAGGACTGCGAGAAGGTGACCCGCCAGCTCCAGCACGTGCTGGAGGTTGAGGGTTGTGCCTACGAGCGCCTGGAAGTGTCGTCGCCGGGCCTTGACCGGCCGCTGAAGAAGCAGGGCGACTACGAGCGATTCGCCGGCCAGGAAATCGAGCTCACGCTGAAGGCCCCCTTCCAGGGCCGCAAGCACTACAAGGGCACGCTCGAGGCCCTGCCCGAGGGCTGGCGCCTCGTCTTCCTCGACGGCAAGACCGAAACCGCCCTGGATTTTTCGCTCCAAGAAGTAAAGGAGGCCCGCCTGGTGCCCCAACTGGATTTCAAGGGCCGGCGTTTCATGCCGCCCGTGCAGTCCGATGAGGGCAACCCGGCGACGGCTGATGAAGTAGACGGAGATCGCAAGCAATGAATCGTGAACTGCTGATGCTGGTGGACGCCATCTCGCGCGAAAAGAGCGTGGATCGCGAAGTCGTGTTCAACGCCGTCGAGGCGGCCCTGGCCTCGGCCAGCAAGAAGCTGCATGGCGGCGAGGTCGACATCCGCGTCACCATCGATCGCGAGAGCGGCGACTACGAGACCTTCCGCCGTTGGCACGTGGTGCCCAACGAGGCCGGCCTGCAGTTGCCCGACTCCGAGATCCTGCTGTTCGAAGCGCAGGAGCAGATCCCCGACATCGAGGTCGACGACTACATCGAGGAGCCGGTCGAGTCGGTGACCATCGGCCGCATCGGCGCCCAGGCGGCCAAGCAGGTGATCCTGCAGAAGATCCGCGACGCCGAGCGCGAGCAGTTGCTGAACGACTTCCTCGCACGCGGCGAGAAGATCTTCGTCGGCACCGTCAAGCGCCTCGACAAGGGCGACATCATTGTGGAATCGGGCCGTGTCGAAGGGCGCCTGAAGCGCAGCGAAATGATCCCGAAGGAGAACCTGCGCTCCGGCGACCGCGTGCGGGCCTTCATCACCGGCGTCGACCCGACGCTTCGCGGCCCGCAGATCATGTTGTCGCGCAGCGCGCCCGGGTTCATGATCGAACTCTTCGGCCAGGAAGTGCCCGAGATCGAACAGGGCCTGCTCGAGATCAAGAGCTGCGCCCGCGACCCCGGCTCGCGCGCCAAGATTGCGGTCGTCTCGCACGACAAGCGCGTCGACCCGATCGGCACCTGCGTCGGCGTGCGTGGCTCGCGCGTGAACGCGGTGACCAACGAGCTCGCCGGCGAACGTGTCGACATCGTCTTGTGGTCCGACGATCCGGCCCAATTCGTGATCGGTGCGCTGGCCCCGGCCAACGTGCAGTCGATCGTGGTCGATGAAGAGCGTCACGCCATGGACGTGGTGGTCGACGAGGAAAACCTCGCCATCGCCATCGGCCGCGGTGGCCAGAACGTGCGCCTCGCGTCCGAGATGACCGGCTGGCGCATCAACATCATGACCGCCGAGGAATCCCAGGCGAAGCAGAACGAGGAGAGCGATGCGGTCCGCACGCTCTTCGTCGAGAAGCTCGACGTCGATGCCGAAGTGGCCGACATCCTCATCGCCGAAGGCTTCAGCAGCCTGGAAGAAGTGGCCTACGTGCCCATGCAGGAAATGCTGGAGATCGAAGGCTTCGACGAGGAAACCGTCAACGAGCTGCGCACCCGCGCCAAGGACGCGCTGCTCACGATGGAAATCGTGCGCGAAGAGAAGGTCGACGACGTCTCGCAGAACCTGAAGGACCTCGACGGCCTCACGCCGCAGCTCATTGCCAAGCTGGCCGATGGTGGCGTGCACACCCGCGATGATCTCGCCGACCTGGCCGTCGACGAACTCACCGACATGACCGGCGTCGGCGAGGAACAGGCCAAGGCCTTGATCATGAAGGCCCGCGAACACTGGTTCACCACTTGAGCGACAGCGCCAGATCTTTGAACACCGAACGCAGCAGCACCGCTAGACCCACGCAAGGAATTCCACAATGGCTGTGACCACCGTTGCCCAGTTGGCCGCCGAGCTGAACCGCTCCGCCGCGGCGCTGCTCGAGCAGCTCCAATCGGCCGGCGTCGCCAAGAAGTCGACCGAGGACGCGCTGACCGAGTCCGACAAGGAGCGGCTGCTCGACTTCCTGCGCACCTCGCACGGCACCGCCGGCGCCGAGCGCAAGAAGATCACGCTCACCCGCAAGTCGACGAGCGAGATCAAGCAGGCCGATGCCAGCGGGAAGGCACGCACCATCCAGGTCGAAGTGCGCAAGAAGCGCACCTTCGTGAAGCGTGACGAGGCTGCGCCCGAAGAGCCCGCGGCTCCGGTGGTGAGCGAGGAAGAACTCGCCCGCCGCCAGGCCGAGGCCGACGCCCAGGCCGAGCTGCTGCGCCGCCAGGAGGCCGAGCTGGCCGAGAAGCGCCGCCTGCGCGAAGAGCAGGAGCAGCGCGAGCGCGAGGCCGCCGAGCAGCGTGCGCGCGAAGCCGCCGAGGCCGCGGCCAAGGCGGCGGCGGAAGAGGCTGCAGCCAAGGCCTCGGCCGGGAAGACGGCCGCCAAGACCGTGCCTGCACCCGAGCCGGCTCCAGCGCCTGCCCCGGTCGAAGCCCCCAAGCCCGCGTTGCGCGTGATCAAGGCCGCCGACGTGGTCGACGAGGAGAAGCAACGCGCGGCCGACCTGGCCAAGCGCCGCAAGGCCGACGAAGACGAGGCCATGGCGATCCGCGCCATGATGAACGCACCCAAGAAGGTGCTTCAGGCGAAGCCGCCCGAGCCGCCCAAGCCCGAGCCGGGCAAGGAAGGCATCAAGGGCACCATCCACAAGCCTACCGCTGCCCCTGGTGCGGCGCCTTCGTCCACCGCCGCCAAGCCCGGCGACAAGAAGTCGATCAAGTCCGAGAAGCTCTCGTCGAGCTGGGCCGACGACGCCGCGAAGAAGCGCGGCGCCGTCAAGGGCCGCAGCGACGCTCCGGCAGGCGCGAGTGCCCGTCCGGGCTGGCGTGCGCCGCGTAGCGGCCGCCGCGGTGACCGCAACGAGTCGTCGCAGTCGACGTTTGTCGCGCCGGTCGAGCAGCAGGTGCAGGAAGTGCACGTGCCCGAAACCATCAGCGTGGCCGACCTGGCCCACAAGATGTCGGTCAAGGCGTCCGAGGTCATCAAGCAGATGATGAAGCTGGGCCAGATGGTCACCATCAACCAGCAGCTCGACCAGGAAACGGCCATGATCCTCGTGGAGGAAATGGGCCACAAGGCCTTCGCCGCCAAGCTGGACGACCCGGATGCATTCCTGGAAGAGGAAGCCGTCGAGGCGCAATACGAGCAGTCGTCGCGCGCGCCGGTGGTCACCGTCATGGGCCACGTCGACCATGGCAAGACCTCGCTGCTCGACTACATCCGCCGTGCCCGCGTGGCCGCAGGCGAAGCCGGCGGCATCACGCAGCACATCGGCGCGTACCACGTCGACACGCCGCGCGGCATGATCACCTTCCTCGACACCCCGGGCCACGCGGCGTTCACCGCGATGCGTGCGCGTGGTGCCAAGGCCACCGACATCGTGATCCTGGTGGTGGCGGCCGACGACGGCGTGATGCCGCAGACCAAGGAAGCGATCCACCATGCCAAGGCGGCGGGCGTGCCCATCGTCGTGGCGATGAACAAGATCGACAAGCCCGAAGCCAACCCCGAGCGCGTGAAGAGCGAGCTCGTGGCCGAGGAAGTGGTGCCGGAAGAGTTCGGAGGCGATTCGCCCTTCGTGCCCGTGTCGGCCAAGACCGGCCAGGGCATCGACGAACTGCTGGAGCAGGTGCTGCTGCAGGCCGAAGTGCTGGAACTCAAGGCCGCCAAGGACGCCCCGGCCAAGGGCCTCGTGATCGAAGCCCAGCTCGACAAGGGCCGTGGCCCGGTCGCGACGGTGCTGGTGCAGTCGGGCACGCTCAAGCGTGGCGACGTGGTGCTGGCCGGCTCGACCTACGGTCGCGTGCGCGCCATGCTGGATGAAAACGGCAAGAACGCGACCGAAGCCGGCCCGTCCCTGCCGGTCGAGATCCAGGGTCTGACCGACGTGCCACAGGCCGGCGACGAGTTCATGGTGCTGAGCGACGAGCGGCGTGCCCGGGAAATCGCGACCTTCCGCCAAGGCAAGTACCGCGACGTGAAGCTCGCCAAGCAGCAGGCCGCCAAGCTCGAGAACATGTTCGAGAACATGGGCGAAGGCCAGGCGCAGACGCTGCCGCTCATCATCAAGGCCGACGTGCAGGGCTCGCAGGAAGCGCTGGCGCAGTCGTTGCTCAAGCTGTCGACCAGCGAGGTCAAGGTGCAGATCGTGCACGCCGCCGTGGGTGGCATCAGCGAGTCGGACATCAACCTCGCGATCGCCTCCAAGGCGGTGCTCATCGGCTTCAACACGCGTGCCGACGCCGGTGCTCGCAAGCTGGCCGAGCACAACGGCGTGGACATCCGCTACTACAACATCATCTACGACGCCGTGGACGACGTGAAGGCAGCGATGACCGGCATGCTGGCGCCCGAGCAACGCGAGGAAGTCATCGGCACGGCCGAGATCCGCACGGTGTTCGTGGCCTCGAAGATCGGGACGGTCGCGGGCTCCATGGTCACGGCCGGCGTGGTGCGTCGCAATGCGCGCTTCCGCCTGCTGCGTGAGAACGTGGTGGTCTACACCGGCGAGGTCGAATCGGTGCGCCGCCTCAAGGACGACGTGCGCGAGGTGGCTGCC
>DASWSY010000053.1:0-13225 GCA_036402415.1 Rhizobacter sp.
ACGGTGCGCACAGCTACGAGCTGCGTTTCCCGCCCGGTGCGGGGCCGCACGTCGGCGCCTTCTGGTCGCTCACGATGTACCGGCGCAGCGACTGCCTTTTCGTCGCCAACCCCATCGGGCGGTATTCCATCGGCGACCGCACGCCCGGGCTGCGGCGCGAGGGCGACGGCAGCCTCGCGATACGGGTGTCGGCACGCGACCCGGGGCCTGGCCACAACTGGCTGCCGGCGCCCTACGGCGAAGCCTTCTACGTCGTGCTGCGCCTCTACCAGCCGGCTGCCGAGCACCTGGAGTTCCGCTACGACTACCCGCCGATGCGCCGGCTCGCCTGAGGCGGGCGCCTTGATCCGTTCACGACAGACCCACAACAGGAGACACCCATGCCGATCACCCGACGCACCCTGATGGGCAGCAGCCTCGCCGCCCTCGGCGTGGCCCGAGCCGGAGCCGCGCACGCGCAGGCCTGGCCGAGCCGGTCGATCAACCTCGTGGCGCCCTACGGCGCGGGCGGCTCGAACGACATCCTCACGCGCCTGCTCGCCGACGCGCTCGCGGCGCGCCTCGGGCAGACGTTCACCGTGGAGAACAAGGCCGGCGCCGGAACGCGCATCGCCAACGAGTACGTGGCGCGCGCCGCGCCCGACGGCTACACCGTGCTGCACGCCGCCGCGCCCATCGCCATCGGCGAGGCGCTCTACCCCAAGCTGCCCTACGACGCACACAAGAGCTTCGAGGCGGTGGTGAGCACGGCGATCGCGCCGCTCTTCCTGATCGTGAATGCGAGCGCACCGTACAAGACGGTGGCCGAGTTCATCGAGTACGGAAAGTCCAACCCCAAGGGCCTCACCTTCGGCTCGCCGGGCAACGGCTCGGCGCCGCACCTCACCGCCGAACTGCTGATGCGCGCGGCCGGCACGAAGGGCGTGGTGGCCCAGTTCCGCGGGGATGCGCAGGCCTACACCGACCTGCTCGCCGGTCGGCTCGACGCCACGCTCACTGCCATCTCGACGGCAGTGCCGCATGTGCAGGCCGGCAAGCTGCGCGTATTGGCGGTGGCGAACGAAGAACGCGCGCCGCTCTACCCGCAGGCACCGACGCTGCGCGAGTCGGGCCTGCCGAGCGTGGTGGGCTACGGCTGGTACGGCCTGATGGTGCCGGCCGGCACCCCGGCGGCCATCGTGCAGCGGCTCAACGCCGAGACGAACGCCGTGCTCGCCGACGCGGAGATCCGCAAGAAGGCCGAAGCCGTCGGCCTGCAGCCGCGCGGCGGAACGCCCGCCGCCTTCGCCGCGTTCATCCAGAGCGAGACACGCAAGTGGGCGCAGGTGATCAAGGCCGCCAACATCACTCCCGAATGAACACGGCCACCTTCCTGACAGCAGCCCTGCGCTGCACGAGCGGCCTGCTGGCCACGGTGGTGATCGCCGGCTGCGCGGGCGTCATGCCGGGTGCACCGGCCATGCAACGCCAAACCGAGTGGGGGCCGGTGGTCGGCGTCGACGACTCGGCCGTGAGCGGCAGCTGGCACTGGAAAGGCGTGCCGTACGCCCAGGCGCCGACGGGCAAGCTGCGCTGGCGCTCGCCCCGGTCGCCCGAGCGATGGACCGCGCCGCGCGATGCCACCCGCTTCGCACCGGCCTGCGCGCAAACCGGCCGCCTCTACGGGCCGGGCCTGAACAACCGCTACGACGAGACCATCGGCAGCACGCTCGGCCAGACGGTGGGCTCGGAAGACTGCCTCTACCTCAACATCTGGACACCCGCCTCGCGGCCCGCGACACCTCGCCCGGTGATCGTGTTCGTGCACGGCGGCAGCAACATCACCGGCTACACCGCCGATCCCATCTACGACGGCGCCGCCCTCGCCCGTGCACAGGACGTGGTGGTGGTGTCGGTGAACTACCGGCTCGGCGTCTTCGGCTTCCTCGACCTCTCTGCGCTCAAGACCGGAGACCGCGCGGAAGACTCGGGCAACTTCGCGCTGCTCGACATCGTCAAGGCGCTGGAATTCGTGGCCACGAACATCGGTGCGTTCGGGGGAGACGCATCGCGGGTCACGCTGATGGGCCAGTCGGCCGGCGCGGTGAACGTGTATGCGCTGCTGTCGTCGCCGATGCTGGCCGAGCGCGCCACGCCCCTGTTCCACCGCCTGCTCGCACTGAGCGGCGGCATCTCGACGGCCGCCACGCTGCCGCGCGGCGCCATCCCCGGCGTGCTGCCACGCGCCGTGTGGGCCACACGCGGCGAGGCGCTGATGGCCGAATCGATCGTGGCCGCAGGCCTGGCCGCCGACGAAGCGGCCGCCCGCAAGCTGGCCGCCGAACGCGGCACCGCCGACATGGCCGCCTGGCTGCGCGAACGCTCCGCGGATGCGCTGCTGGGCGTGGTGCGCACGCGGCTCGCCGCGCGTGGCATGGCGGCGTCGAACCCGATTGCCGACGGCTGGGTGCTCGCGCCCGACCCGATCGCCGCGATCCGCGCCGGCCGCTACGTGCGGGTGCCCGTGCTCGCGGGCCACACACGCGACGAGACCAAGCTCTTCCCGCAGCTCTTCGCGCTGCGCCCCGACCTGGGCGGCACCAGCGGGCGCCTGCTCGACGATGCGGCGGTGTTCAAGCTGGCCTTCCGCTACGACGCCGAGGCGCCGCCGCGGACGAGCCTGGCGCAGTGGATCCCGCCGGCCTACCTGCCCGCGGCCACCCCCGGCACCGGCTACGACGCACGGGCCCGCGAGCTCGACCGGCTGTGGTTCAGCGCGATCCGCAACGACGTGCTCGACGCCGTGCGCTCGCGCCAGCCCCAGGTCTGGAACTACGAGTTCGAGTGGGACGAACTGCCAGCGCCCTTCGACACGATCTTCGGCGCCGCGCACACCTTCGACCTGCCCTTCGTCTTCGGCAACTTCGGGCCCTCGCTCTACTCGCGCATCGCGTTCACGCGGCACAACGAGGCCGGCCGTCTGGCCTTGTCACGGGTGATGCAGGAACGGCTGGGCGCGTTCGCGCACCGGGGCGACCCCAACGCGGGCCAGGCCGGGCCACAGTGGCCCGCGTGGCCGGGCAGCCTGGTGTTCGACGCCGATGCACAGGCCGCGCAGGTCGTGCCGAGAACCGCCGGGCGCTAGCGGAACGGGCGTCCCTAGAATGGCGCCTTTTTCCGCAAGGCCACGCCATGACCGACAAGATCAACGCCACCGTCACCACCCGCGCCAACGTCTACTTCGACGGCAAGTGCGTCTCGCACAGCCTCCAGTTGCCCGACGGCACGAAGAAGAGCGTGGGCGTGATCCTGCCCGCCTCGCTGCGCTTCAGCACCGGCGAGCCCGAGGTGATGGAACTGCTGGAAGGCGTGTGCCGCGTGAAGTTTGCCGACAGCGACAACTGGCTGCCCTACGGCGCCGGCCAGAGCTTCAAGGTGCCGGGCAAGTCGCACTTCGACATCGAAGTGACGCAGACCCTGCACTACATCTGCCACTTCGGCTGATCTGACTCAGCGGCCTCGGCGGACTCGCAGCAGTTCGTCGAGGATGAGCAATGCCGCACCCGCCGTGATGGCGCTGTCGGCGACATTGAACGACGGGAAGTAGTACGTCGCGCCCCAGTGCACCTGGATGAAGTCGACCACGTAGCCGTGCAGCATGCGGTCGATCACGTTGCCCAGGGCCCCGCCGAGGATGAGCGACAACGCCCAGGCGAACATCTTCTGGCCGCCGTGCGAGCGCAGCATCCAGACGATGAAGATCGCGGCCGCAAAGCCGAGCCCGATGAAGAACCAGCGCTGCCAGCCCGAAGCACTCGCCAGGAACGAGAACGCCGCGCCGGTGTTGTGGGCCCGCACGATGTTGAACCACGAGGTGATGTAGGTGCTCTCGCCGTACTGGTAGTGCTGCAGGATCAGCGTCTTGGTGATCTGGTCGAGCACGATCACCACGGCGGCGATCGCGAGCCACGGCAGCAGGTTCGCTTTCTGGCTGGCCATCGTCAGGCCACCTTGCGGGGTTCGCCCGCGCCGAAGAGGTTGCTGGTGCAGCGGCCGCAGATGGTCGGGTGGGCAGGGTCGTGGCCCACGTCGTCGCGGTAGTGCCAGCAGCGCTCGCACTTGGGCGCGGTCGAGGGCGTGACCTTGATCGACAGCTCCGCGCCTTCGAGCAGGCGCGCCACCGAGGTGATGGTGACGAACTTCAGGTCGTCGCCGAGCGAGGCGAGCAGCGCATGGTCTTCGGCCCCGGCGGTGATGTCGAGCACCGCCTGCAGCGACGAGCCGACCTTGCCTTCGCTGCGCACGGCTTCGATTTCCTTGTTGGCCAGGTCGCGCACCTCGTGGATGCGGTTCCACTTCGCCACCAACGCCTCGTCGGCCCAGGCCGAGACATCGCTGTAGACCTCGGTGAAGATCGACGGCGACTGGCCGGGCGCAAACACCTTCCACGCCTCTTCGGCCGTGAAGCTCAGGAAGGGCGCCATCCAGCGCAGCATCGCGTGCGTGATGTGCCAGAGCGCCGTCTGCGCGCTGCGGCGGGCGTGCGACTTGGGCGCGGTGGTGTAGAGCCGGTCCTTCAGCACGTCGAGGTAGAACGCGCCCAGGTCCTCGCTGCAGTAGACCTGCAGCTTGGCCACCACCGGGTGGAACTCGTAGACCTCGTAGTGCGCCAGCACCTCGGCCTGGAAGGCCGATGCGCGCGCCAGCGCGTAGCGGTCGATCTCCAGCATCTCGGCGAGCGGCACGGCGTCCTTCGCCGGATCGAAGTCGCTGGTGTTGGCCAGCAGGAAGCGCAGCGTGTTGCGGATGCGGCGGTAGGCGTCGACCACGCGCGCGAGGATCTTGTCGTCGCCGGCGATGTCGCCGGAGTAGTCGGAAGCCGCCACCCACAGGCGGATGATCTCGGCGCCGAGCTTGCTGCTCACCTCCTGCGGCTCGATGCCGTTCTTGAGGCTCTTGCTCATCTTGCGGCCCTGGCTGTCGACGGTGAAGCCGTGCGTCAGCAGGCCGCGGTAGGGCGCACGCCCTTCGAGCGCGCAGGCGATCAGGAGCGACGAATGGAACCAGCCGCGGTGCTGGTCATGGCCTTCGAGGTAGAGGTCGGCTTCGGGGCCGGTCTCGTGGCGGCCGCCTTCGTGGCTGCCGCGCAGCACGTGGAAGAAGGTGGAGCCGGAGTCGAACCACACGTCGAGGATGTCGGCGCTCTTGGTGTAGTTCGACGCCTCGGCGCCCAGCCACTCGGCCGGGTCGAGCTTGGACCAGGCCTCGATGCCACCCTTCTCGACCAGCGCCGCGGCCCGGTCGATGAACTCCATCGTGTTCGGGTGCAGCTCGCCCGTGTCCTTGTGCAGGAAAAAGGGCAGCGGCACGCCCCAGCTGCGCTGGCGGCTGATGCACCAGTCGGGCCGGTTGGCGATCATGTCGCGCAGGCGGGCGCGGCCGTTTTCGGGGTAGAAGCCTGTCTGGTCGATGGCTTCGAGCGCGGTCTGGCGCAGGGTCTTGGGTGCCTTTTCTTTCGTGAAGACCCCCTCGCCTTCGTCCATGCGCACGAACCACTGGGCGGCGGCGCGGTAGATCACCGGCGTCTTGTGGCGCCAGCAGTGCGGGTAGCTGTGCACCAGCTTGGCGGTGTTGAAGAGGCGGCCGTGCTCGCGCAGCGTCTCGGTGATCTTCGCCGCCGCCTTCCAGATGTTCTGGCCGCCGAAGAGGGGCAGGCTGGTGTCGTAGGCGCCGTTGCCCTGCACCGGGTTCAGGATGTCGTCGAGCGCGAGGCCATGCGCGCGGCAGGAGTTGAAGTCTTCGATGCCGTAGGCCGGCGCCGAGTGGACGATGCCGGTGCCGTCTTCCGCCGTGGCGTAGTCGGCGAGGTAGACCGGGCTCAGGCGGTCGTAGCCCGGGTCGACATGCGCCAGCGGGTGGTGGAAGTTCAGGCCGCCGAGCTTCTCGCCCTTGGTGGTGGCGATGACGGTGCCTTGCAGGCCATAGCGCTCCAGGCACTTCTCCACCAGCGCGACGGCGAGCACCAGCAGGCCACGCTCGGTGTCCACGAGCGCGTACTCGAGCTCGGGGTTGAGGTTGAGCGCCTGGTTCGCGGGCAGCGTCCACGCGGTCGTCGTCCAGATGACGATGAACGCTTCCTTGTCCAGTTTCGGCAGGCCGAAGGCGGCCGCGAGCTTGGCCGGCTCGGCGGCCTTGAAGCCCACGTCGACCGTGTGCGAGGTCTTGTCGGCGTACTCGATCTCGAACTCGGCCAGCGACGAGCCGCAGTCGAAGCACCAGTACACCGGCTTCAGCCCGCGGTAGACGAAGCCACGCTCCATCACGCGCTTCAGCGCGCGGATCTCACCCGCCTCGTTGCCGAAGTCCATGGTGCGGTACGGATGCTCCCAGTCGCCCAGCACGCCCAGGCGCTTGAAGTCGGCCATCTGCTGCGCGATCTGTTCGGCGGCGTAGGCGCGGCTCTTGGCCTGCACCTCGTCGCGCGGCAGGCCGCGGCCGAAGGTCTTCTCGATCTGGTTCTCGATCGGCAGGCCGTGGCAGTCCCAGCCGGGCACGTAGAGCGCGTCGAAGCCCTTCAACTGGCGCGCCTTGGTGATCATGTCCTTCAGGATCTTGTTGACGGCATGCCCCATGTGGAGCTGGCCGTTCGCATAGGGCGGGCCGTCGTGCAGCACGAACTTCGGCGCGCCGTGGCGTGCCTCGCGCAGGCGCTTGTAGATGCCCTGCTGCTCCCATTCCTTGACCCAGCCCGGCTCGCGCTTGGGCAGGTCGCCGCGCATGGGGAACGGGGTGTCGGGCAGGTTGAGCGTGCTGCGGTAGTCGGGGGCGGCTTTCGATTCGGTGGTCATGTCGGCGTGGGGCGGGGATGGCGGCACCGTCTGGGGCGCAGCGCCCGCCTGGGGGAAGCAAGGGGAGTGGCCCGCGCAAACAGCAGCGGGCCGCGCAAGCAGCGTTCAGGCGCGCCGAATTCGATCGCGCGTGGTCTGCCGGCGCGTGCAGGCATGCCCTTGCGCAAGGCGCAGCAAAGGCATGAGTCGGGCGCTGGGAAAGACCATGCCCCGGATTCTAAAGCCCCCTCCCCCCGCGGGCCGCCGGGCCCGCCGAGGCTCAGAACGGGTAGTGCCGGGGCGTCGTCTGCACCGTGATCCAGCGCAGCTCGGTGAACTCGGCAATGCCCGCCTTGCCGCCGAAGCGGCCGATGCCGCTGCCCTTCACGCCGCCAAAGGGCATCTGCGCCTCGTCGTGCACCGTCGGGCCGTTGACGTGGCAGATGCCGGAGTCGATGCGCCGCGCCACGTTGAAGGCCCGCGCGATGTCGCGGCCGAACACGGCCGCCGACAGGCCGTACTCGTTGTCGTTGGCACAGGCGATGGCCTCTTCGGTGCCGTCGACGCGCACGATGGCCTTCACCGGGCCGAAGGTCTCTTCGCGGTAGATGCGCATGTCGGGCGTCACGTGGTCGAGCAGCGTGGCCGGCATCAGCGTGGAGTCGGCCTTGCCGCCGCAGACGAGCTTGGCCCCCTTGGCGAGCGCATCGTCGATCAGCGCATTGCAATGCTCCACGGTCGGCATGCCCACCACCGAGCCCAGCACCACCGGCTCGGGCTTGCGCGGGTCGCCGAGCGGCAGCGACTTGGCCTTGGTGGCGAAGCGGCGCACGAAGTCGTCGGCCACCTTGGCATCGACCACGATGCGCTCGGTGCTCATGCAGATCTGGCCCGAGTTGGCGAAGCAGCCGAAGGCCGCCGCGTTCACCGCGTCGTCGATCTCGGCGTCGTCGAGCACCACGAGCGGCGCCTTGCCCCCGAGTTCCAGCACCACCGGCTTCAGGTACTTGGCGCAGGTCATCGCGATCAGCTTGCCCACGCGGGTGGAGCCGGTGAAGTTGACGCGCCGCACCGCCGGGTGGGCCACCATGGCCTCGACGACCGTGGCCGCATCGGCCGGCGCGTTGGTCACGTAGTTGACGACACCGGCCGGAAAGCCCGCCTCCAGGAACGACTCGACGATCAACTGGTGCGTGCGCGGGCAGTTTTCGCTGCCCTTCAGCACCACCGTGTTGCCGCAGGCCAGCGGCGTGGCGATGGCGCGCGTGCCCAGGATCACCGGCGCGTTCCACGGCGCGATGCCCAGTACCACGCCGGCTGGCTGGCGCACGCCCATGGCGAGCGAGCCCGGCACGTCGGAGGGGATCACCTCGCCGGCCACCTGCGTGGTGAGCGCCGCAGCCTCGCGGATCATGCCGGCGGCCAGATGCACGTTGAAGCCGGCCCACATGGCGGTGGCGCCGGTCTCGGCCGGCACGGCTTCGCAGAACTGCGGCGTCTTCGCTTCCAGTCGGTCGGCGGCCTTGAGCAAGAGCGCACGGCGCTCGCTCGGGCCGATGGCGGCCCAGGCCGGGAAGGCGGTGGCCGCGGCCTCCACCGCCATCACCGCATCGGCGGGCGATGCGGCCGGCGCGCGTGTGGCCACGCTGCCGTCGAGCGGGTTGCGTCGTTCGAAGGTGGCGCCGCGCTCGGCGTTGACGGCGAGGCCGTTGATGAGCATGGACAGGTCTGACATGGCAACTTCTCCTTCAGGCGGGGATGGGGCGCGCCGCAGCCGCGGCCGGCGCGCCGAGATAGGCCCCACGCACGATCGACGAGCGTGCAAGCAAGACAGCGGGGCCACTGGCCACCAGCACACCACGCTCCAGCACGTAGCCACGGTCGGCCACGGCGAGCGCCTTCTTCACGTTCTGCTCGACCATCAGCACCGTGGTGCCGGCATCGGCGATGCGGCGGGCGATGGCGAGCAGCTCGTCGACCATGCGGGGCGCAAGCCCCAGCGACGGCTCGTCGAGCATCAACAGGCGCGGCGCACTCATCATGGCGCGGGCCACCGCCACCATCTGCTGCTCGCCGCCGCTCATGGTGCCGGCCATCTGGGTGGCACGCTCACGCAGCTTGGGGAAATCGGCGAAGGCCTGTTCCAGCCGGCGCGCGCGCTCGGCCTTGGGCACGAGCCAGCCGCCGAGTTCGAGGTTCTCGCGCACGCTCATCTGCGGGAACAGCTGGCGCCCCTCGGCCACGAGCGCCACGCCGGCCGCCACCACCCGGTCGGGCTCGGTGGGCAGCGCCACGCCGTCGACGGTGGCCTCGCCCTGCCGCGGGATCAGGCCGGCGAGCGACTTGAGGAGCGTCGTCTTGCCCGCGCCATTCGGCCCGAGGATCACCGTGAGCCCCGGCCGCGCTTCGAGCGACAGGTTGCGCAGCACGAGGAAGGCGCCATAGCCCGCCGACAGGCCCTGCACGCGCAGGTGGGCCCTGCCCGACCCGCCGAGCACAAAGGGCTCCGGCCGCCAGTCCATCATGGCGTGGCCTCCATCTCGTCGCCCAGGTAAGCCTCGATCACGCCGGCATCGCGCACCACCTCCTGCGGTGGCGCATCGGCAATCTTGCGGCCCTGGTGCAGCACGATCACGCGCTCGACGTGGCGCAAGAGCGTGGTCACCGCATGCTCGATCCACACCACCGCCAGGCCCAGCTCGCGCCGCAGGCGGCCGATGAGCTGCGCCATCGCCTCCACTTCCGATTCGGTCAGGCCGGCGGCCACTTCGTCGAGCAGCAGCAGGCGCGGGCGGGTCGACAAGGCCATGCCGATTTCCAGCAGGCGCTGCTGCGAGGGCGTGATCGCGGCCGCCGGCAGCTCGGCCAGGTGCGCGAGGCCGACCAGGACGAGGATGCTCTCCACCGAGCGCAGCGCATACGGCACGCTGGTGCCGCGCGCATGACGCCGGCCGGCGAACTGCAGCCCGAAGTCGATGTTGGCTGCGACCGTCATCGCGCCGAACACTCGCGGCGTCTGGAAGGTGCGCGCCACGCCCGCGGCCGCAAAACGATGTGGCGCCTGGCCCGCAAGGTTGCGCCCTTCGAGCATGAGCCGGCCGCCGGTCGGGGGGATCACGCCCGAGATCGCATTGAAGAAGGTGGTCTTGCCCGCGCCGTTGGGGCCGATGATCCCGACCAGCTCGCCTGCATGGAACGCGGCATCGACGGCGTCCACCGCCACCAGCCCGCCGAATCGCACGCTGATGGCCTCGGCTTGCAGCAGCACCTCAGCCACGGCCGCCTCCTCGCCACACGCGCGCCTTGATCGACGACCACCTGATCGAGGCCAGCCCGTTCGGCAGGTACAGCACCGAGAGGATCAGCAGCAGGCCCAGCGCCATCATGTAGAGCTGCGGCACCTGCAGGCGCAGCGTCTCGGCCAGCACGCTGAACACGATGGCGGCCACCAGCGGCCCCCACAGCGTGAGCGCGCCGCCCACGAGCGCGATCAGCACCGTCTGAAAGCCGATGAAGGGGTTGAACACGGTGACCGGGTCGATGTAGGTCCAGCGCACCGACATCGCGGCGCCCACCGCGCCGGCGAACGCGGCCGTCAGCGCAAAACCGCCGACCTTGACCCAGCGGGTGTTGACGCCGAGCGTCTGCGCGCGCTGCTCGTCGGCGCCGATGCCCGAGAGCGCGAGCCCGAAGCGCGTGCGCCTGAGCACGATGGACGTCGCCACCGCCAGCACCGCGAGCCCGAGCACGGTGAGGTAGACCGTCTGCGTCTCGGGCACCACGGTCAGCACGCGCCCGACGGTGCCGCTCACCTTCTTCTCGAAGGCGGTCACCGCATGGCGGATCAGCTCCGTCATGCCGAAGGTGAGCACCGCGAAGTAGGTGCCGCGCAGGTGCAGCACCAAGAGGCCCATCACCGCCGCCACGAGTGCAGCGAGCACCGCACCGAGCGCCACGCACACCAGCCACGGCGCATGCTCGAGCGCGAGCGCCCCGCTGTAGGCGCCGATGCCGAAGAAGGCGGCGGTGGCAAGCGACAGGTAGCGCGTGCTGCCGCAAAAGAGCGCCCAGCTCGACGACAGCGCCACGTACATCAGGCAGGTGAGCGCGAGCGAGGTGACGAACTCGCTCGCATAACCCGGCAGCGCCAGGCCCCAGCCGGTCAGGGCGATGAGCACGAGCCAGTCGCGCGAGGAAGACGAGGACGTGTTCATTTGGCGAACAGCCCCTTGGGCCGGCACAGCAGCACCACGATGAACACCGTGTACGACAGCAGCGCCTTGAGCGAGGGGCTCGTGAAATGCATGCCCACCGCCTCGACCACGCCGAGCACCAGCGCGCCGGCCAGCGCACCACCCATGCTGCCGAAGCCACCGAGCGTGATGACGATCAGCGCCGTCACCGTGTACGGCTCGCCCATCGCGGGGCTGATGGTGTAGGTCATCGACAGCAGGCAACCCGCCACGCCCGACAGCCCCAGCCCCACGCCGAACATCGCCGGGTGCAGCTTGTCGGTGGCGATGCCCACCAGCCGCGCGCCGGTGGGCGACTGCATCAGCGCACGCACGCCCTTGCCGAGCAAGGTCTGCCGCAGGAGCACGAGGAGCCCGAGCGACACCGCCACCGCCAGCCCGAAGACCAGCAGCTTGTTGCCCGCGAACTGCGCCCCGCCGATCGCCACCGGGTCGGTGAGGTAGTCGTAGCCGCGCAGGTCACCGCCCCACACGAAGGACACGAAGTTCTGCACCAGGAACATCAGGCCGAACGACACCATCAGCCCGCGCGCCTCGAAGACATCGAGGTCGGGCGTGGTGGCGGTGAGCCGGCGGAAGCACAAGCGGTGCACCACGAGGCCGATCACCGCCAGCGCGATGAACGACACCGGCAGCATCACGAGCGGCGACACGCCGAAGGCCGCATGCGCCGCCCAGGTGAGATAGGCGCCAAGCACCATGAACTCGCCATGGGCGACGTTCAGGATGCGCATCAGCCCGTACTGCAGGTTGAGGCCCAGGGCCACCACCGCGTACACGCCGCCGGTGATGAGCCCCGAGGCGATCAGCTCGAACCAGGCGTGGAACGACAAGGCCGGCGTCTCACTTCCAGGCCGGCTTGGCCGAGTTCAACGCGGCGGTGGCCATGCTCTTCGGCCACACCACCTCGAATTCGCCGTTCTGCCATTGGCCGACCGAGCCCGGCGTCGCCGTGTTCTCGCTGCCGGTGAACTTCACCTTGCCGATGATGGTGCTGTGCTCGTTGTTGGCCACGTGGTCGCGGATGGCCTTGCGGTCCAGGCCCACCTTGGCCACGGCTTGCGTGAGGATCTCCAGGCCGGCCCAGCAGTGGCCGCTGGCCCAGCGGTCGGGCTCCTTGCCGTTGAACTTCCTGGTGTGCGCGTCGAAGTAGGCCTTGGCGCCGGGGCTGGTCTTGCTGTTCCACGAGCCCATGCCCAGCACGCCCTCGGCCCCCGGCGCCGTGATCACGTTGCGGTAGAGCTGGAAGGCCGTGCCCACCGAGGCGTAGAAGAACTTCGGGTTGAAGCCGATCTCCTTGGCCTGCTTGCTCGCGAGGATGGTGTCGGGCGGGTAGGTGAAGCCGACGAAGGCGTCGGGGTTCTTGTCCTTGATGCTGCGCAGCACCGGCCCCAGGTCCTTCACGCCGGCGGGGTAGCTCTTGTCTTCCACCAGCGAGATGCCGCTGCCGCCGAGCGCCACCTTGAGGGCGGCGTAGTTCTCCAGACCGAAGAGGTCGTCGACGTAGATGCAGGCGATGGACTTCACGCCGCTCGCCTTGAGCATGTCGACCAGGGCCACCGTCATCGGCCCGGGCTGCTGCAGCAGCAGGAAGAAGTACGGCAGCTTCATCTCGACCAGGCGCTTCGACAGCGCGGTGGGCGCGAGGAAGGGATAGCCGAATCGGTTGGCCAGCGGTGCGACGGCGAAGTTGGCGTTGCTGCCCCAGGGCGGCAGCACGAGGTCGACCTTGTCGCTGCCCATCAGCTTCTCGTAGGTGCGCACGCAGGTCTCGATCTCGCTGCGGTCGTCGAAGGAGATGAGCTCGATCGGGCGCCTGGAGCCCTTCACGCTCAGGCCGCCCGCGGCGTTTTGCTGCTCGGCCCAGAGCAGGTAGTTGGGCTCCTGGCTCACCTGCGCGCCGCCGGCCCAGGGGCCGGTGCGGGCGATCGCGTAGCCGATGCGCACCGGGCCGTCCTTCGGCTGCGCGAGCGCGGGGAAGGCCAGCGCGCCGGCACCGGCGGCGAGGCCCTGCACCACGCGGCGGCGTGTCGGTCGGACAGATGTGGGCGTGGACTCTTCGGTGGACGCGTGGGCGAGGGGCGGATCGTGGCGCATGGGTGTCTCCTTGCGGTGTGGACGCGAGCCGTCGAACGCAGCCCATCGTGTGACCGCGATCGTAGGAAG
>DASWSY010000054.1:0-3738 GCA_036402415.1 Rhizobacter sp.
CACCTGGGGCACTTCGCCCGAGATGGTGGTATCGGTCGAGGACCGCGTGCCCGACCCCGACAAGGAAAAAGACAGCCTGCGCCGCGAAGGCATGGAGCGCGCGCTGCAGTACATGGGCCTCAAGCCGCGCACGCCGATCACCGAGATCAAGATCGACAAGGTGTTCATCGGCTCGTGCACCAACTCGCGCATCGAGGATCTGCGCGCGGCCGCCGCGATGGTGAAGGGAAGGCGCGTCGCGTCGAACGTGAAGCTCGCGCTGGTCGTGCCCGGCTCGGGTCTCGTGAAGGAGCAGGCCGAGAAGGAAGGACTGGACAAGGTCTTCACCGCCGCCGGCTTCGAATGGCGCGAGCCGGGCTGCTCGATGTGCCTCGCGATGAACGCCGACCGGCTGGAGCCGGGTGAGCGCTGCGCGTCCACCTCCAACCGCAACTTCGAAGGGCGCCAAGGCGCCGGTGGCCGCACCCACCTCGTGAGCCCGGCGATGGCGGCGGCCGCTGCCATCGAAGGCCACTTCGTCGACGTGCGTCGCATCGCCTGAGGACTCACACCATGCAAGCCTTCAAGCTCCACAAGGGCCTGGTCGCACCGCTCGACCGCGAGAACGTCGACACCGACGCGATCATCCCCAAGCAGTTCCTGAAGTCGATCAAGAAGTCCGGCTTCGGCCCGAACCTGTTCGACGAATGGCGCTACCTGGACCACGGCGAGCCGGGCCAGGACCCGTCCACGCGCAAGCCCAACCCCGACTTCGTGCTGAACCAGCCGCGCTACCAGGGCGCCTCGATCCTGCTGACGCGCCAGAACTTCGGCTGCGGCTCCTCGCGAGAGCATGCGCCGTGGGCGCTCGACCAGTACGGCTTCCGCGCCATCCTCGCGCCGAGCTACGCCGACATCTTTTTCAACAACAGCTTCAAGAACGGCCTCTTGCCGATCGTGTTGCCGGAGTCGGCGATCAACCAGCTCTTCGACGAGGTGAACGCCTTCGTCGGCTACCAGCTCACGATCGACCTGGAGCGCCAGCTCGTGGCCAAGCCCGACGGCGCCGAGATCCCGTTCGACATCGAGCCCTTCCGCAAGTACTGCCTGATCAACGGCTTCGACGACATCGGCCTCACGCTGCGCCATGCCGACAAGATCAAGGCCTTCGAGGCCGAGCGCCTGCTGACCAAGCCTTGGCTCGCCAAGACCATCTGACCCCGACGACGACAACATGAAGATCGCGATCCTGCCCGGCGACGGCATCGGCACCGAAATCGTGGCCGAGGCCCTGAAGGCGCTCGCCTGCCTCGACCTGAAGTTCGAGATGGAAGAGGCCAAGGTGGGTGGTGCCGCCTATGAGGCACACGGCCATCCGCTGCCCGAGCACACGCTGAAGCTCGCGAAGGAAGCCGACGCGGTGCTGTTCGGCGCCGTGGGCGACTGGAAGTACGACAAGCTCGACCGCCCGCTGCGGCCCGAGCAGGCCATCCTCGGCCTGCGCAAGAACCTCGAGCTCTTCGCCAACTTCCGCCCGGCGATCTGCTACGAAGAGCTCACGCACGCGTCCTCGCTCAAGCCCGAGATCGTGGCGGGCCTGGACATCCTCATCATCCGTGAGCTCACCGGCGACATCTACTTCGGCCAGCCGCGTGGCCGCCGCGCCTCGCCCGATGGCGCGTTCAAGGGGGCCGACGAAGCCTTCGACACCATGCGCTACTCGCGCCCGGAGATCGAGCGCATCGCGCACGTCGCGTTCCAGGCGGCGCGCAAGCGCAACAAGAAGGTGCTGAGCGTCGACAAGGCCAACGTGCTCGAGACCTTCCAGTTCTGGCGCGACGTGGTGACCGAGGTGCACGCCCAGTACCCCGACGTGGAGCTGGAGCACATGTACGTCGACAACGCCGCGATGCAGCTCGTGAAGCAGCCGAAGCGCCTCGACGTGATCGTCACCGGCAACATGTTTGGCGACATCCTGAGCGACGAAGCCGCGATGCTGACCGGCTCGATCGGCATGCTGCCCTCGGCTTCGCTCAATGCGAAGAACCAGGGCCTGTACGAGCCCAGCCACGGCTCGGCCCCCGACATCGCCGGCAAAGGCATCGCGAACCCGCTGGCGACGATTCTTTCGGCCGCGATGATGTTGCGCTTCAGCTTGAATCAAGAAGCTGCAGCGCACCGCATCGAGGCTGCCGTCAAGGCGGTGCTGGCGAAAGGCCTGCGCACCGCCGATATTTACAGCGCCGGCACCACCAAGGTCGGCACGAAGGAGATGGGCGACGCTGTGGTCGCCCATCTGAAAGCGCAGGGCTGATCCCTGTCCCGCGTTTTCAGATCAAACACTTTCACAGACGATAGGAATCAAGATGGCTACGAGATTGGTCGGCCTGGTGGGCTGGCGAGGCATGGTGGGTTCGGTCCTGATGGACCGCATGCAGGCGGAGAACGACTTCGCGCTGATCGAGCCGGTGTTCTTCAGCACCAGCAACGTCGGCGGCAAGGCGCCTGCGCAAGCGAAGAACGAGACCACGCTGAAGGATGGTTTCGACATCGACGCCCTCAAGCGCTGCGACATCATCATCACCGCCCAGGGCGGCGACTACACCACCGAGGTCTACCCGAAGCTGCGCGCCGCCGGCTGGAACGGCCACTGGATCGACGCCGCCTCCACGCTGCGCATGAAGGATGACGCGGTCATCATCCTCGACCCGGTCAACATGCCGGTGATCAAGAACGCGCTCGCCAAGGGCGGCAAGAACTGGATCGGCGGCAACTGCACCGTGAGCTGCATGCTGATGGGCGTGGGCGCGCTGTACAAGGCCGGCCTCGTCGAGTGGATGAGCACGCAGACCTACCAGGCCGCCTCGGGCGGCGGTGCCCAGCACATGCGCGAGCTGCTCACGCAGTACGGCACGCTCAACGCCGAGGTGAAGGCCCTGCTCGACGACCCGAAGAGCGCCATCCTCGAGATCGACCGCAAGGTCATCGCCAAGCAGCGCAGCCTGAGCGAGGCCGAGACGGCCAACTTCGGCGTGCCGCTGGGTGGCAGCCTGATTCCCTGGATCGACAAGGACCTGGGCAATGGCATGTCCAAGGAAGAGTGGAAGGGCATGGCCGAGACCAACAAGATCATGGGCATGGGCGAAGGCTTCGGCACGCCCGCGGTGCCGGTCGATGGCTTCTGTGTGCGCGTGGGCGCGATGCGCTGCCACAGCCAGGCTCTCACCTTCAAGCTCAAGAAGGACGTGCCGCTGGCCGACATCGAACAGATGATCGCCAACGACAACGCCTGGGTGAAGTTCGTGCCCAACACCCGGGAAGCCACGTTGCGTGATCTGACGCCGGTGGCGGTGACCGGCACGATGACCATTCCGGTCGGCCGTGTGCGCAAGCTCGCGATGGGCCCGGAGTACCTCGGCGCCTTCACCATCGGCGACCAGCTGCTGTGGGGCGCGGCCGAGCCGTTGCGCCGCATGCTGCGCATCCTGCTCGACGCGTGACGAGATGGACGCAGGCCCCTGTCCCGCGTTGCGGAACCGCCACAAGGGCCTGCTCCTGAACCCTTTGATCCGCTTTGCCGGCGAATGTCAGGCAATGCATGAGCTTGTCTTTGTATCTCGTTGATGTTATTGTGATTTCTACCTTTATCGGTTGAAAGCGCCCTGAAAGCCCGTGGCTCGCGTCAACAACAACTCCGAAAGCAGTGGGGCTCGCTCGGTTCCACCCCCTTCCTACTGGGAGACGCCTTGAAAAGAAACT
>DASWSY010000055.1:0-4141 GCA_036402415.1 Rhizobacter sp.
GAGATGGGCGCACGCACCACCGAGAAATCGAGGTTGAGCCGCGCGGCGGCGAGCGCCGCTTCGTCGGCTCGGGCGTTGGCGGCGAGCTGGCGGGCGTTGGCCGACCGTTCGTCGAAGTCGCGCTGCGAGATGGCGTTGTCGGCCTTGAGCTGCTTCGAGCGTTCGAACTCGGCGGCTGCGTGCTCGGCCCGGGCGCGCGCGCTGGCGGCCGACGCTTCCAGCCGGGCGACTTCAGCCTGGTAGCTGCGCGGGTCGATGACGAAGAGCACGTCGCCCTTCTTCACCAGCGCGCCGGGCTTGAACTTCACCGCCTCGATGGTGCCGGGCACACGGGCGCGGATCTCGGCCGATTCCACGGCCTCGATGCGGCCGGAGAACTCCTGCAGCTCCAGCACCTTCTTCGTGACAACTGCTGCCACGCTGACCGGCGGGGCGGGCGGCGCCCCGGCAGGCGCGGCGGCCTGCGCTTCACCCCCGCCCGAACACCCGGCGAGTGACAGCAGCACGGCCGACACCAGGGTGAGGGCAACGGTGGACAACATCAGGGGCGCAGGGCGAACGGTCATGGGAATTCCTCTCGTGGAGCTTGTTCATCGGGGTTTGTGCGCATGGAAGAAACCATGCTGCGATGCACCAACACTTTATTGGCCAGCCAATCAGTAATAAAGTGCGCTTTCGAAGATTGACTGTTCAGGAATCAAGACAATGGACCAGTTGCGCGCCATGCAGGCCTTCGTCGGGGTGGTCGACACCGGTGGTTTCACCAGTGCGGCCGACTTGCTCAACATGCCCAAGGCGACCTTGTCGGCATGCATTGCGGAACTGGAGGCGCACCTCAAGGTGCGGCTGCTCCACCGCACGACCCGCAAGGTGACCGTCACCGCCGACGGCGCCGCCTACTACGAGCGCTGCGTGCGCATCCTCGAGGACCTGCGTGACGCGGAGGAGTCACTCTCCACGCGCCAGGGCTCGCCGCACGGCAAGCTGCGGGTGGACGTGAGCACTGCGGTGGCGAGCCGGCTGCTCATACCGCTGCTGCACACCTTCCTCGACCGCTACCCCGACATCGAGTTGGAACTGGGCTGCAGCGACCGGCCGCTCAACCTCTTGAGCGAGGGCATCGACTGCGCGCTGCGCGTGGGCGAAGTCAACGACCCCTCGGTGGTGGTGCGGCGCGTGGGCACGATGCAGGTGGTGACTTGTGCCACGCCGTCGTACCTGGCCAAGCACGGCCGGCCCGAGCACCCGCACGACCTGAAGAAGCACGTGTGCCTCAACTATTTCTCCATGCGCACCGGCCAGGTGTTCGACTGGGAGTTCAACCGCGCCGGCGAGCGCGTGGTGCTCACCGTCGACAGCCCGCTCACGCTCAACGACTCCAACGCCTACATCGACGCCTGCCTGGCCGGCCTGGGCATCGGCCGGCTGCCGACCTACATGTTCCACCAGTACCCGAGCTGCGGCGCGCTGGAGCTCGTGATGTGCGACTGGCTGTCGGACGACATGCCCTTCCACGCGGTCTACCCGTCGAACCGTCACCTCTCGTCGAAGGTGCGCGTGTTCGTCGACTGGGTGGCCGAGACGCTGGAGAACCACACCGGCATGCAGTTGTGCGAGCACGCGAAGAAGGAGCGCGCCAAGCAGCAGGCGGCCACGCGTCAGATGATGGAGCTCGGCATCGTCCCCGGCTGAGCGCACCGCGTCCGGGTCATTCCCGCTTTCCCGGGAATGACGATAAGCTCAGGTCGGCAGCGCCGCGCCCGACAGGCTCGCCAGCACTTCCAGCGCCGTCTTCACCTTGAAGGGCTTGATCATGATGCGCTGCACCTTCAGCGTCTTCACGACGCCGATCGTGTCGGCATCGAGCCCGAGCGACATCACCGCGATGGGTGCCTCGGGGTCGCACAGCGTGGCGCCGGCGCGCACCTGCTGCACGAGCGTCACGCCGTCGAGCCTGTCGCCCAGGTCGGCCAGCAAGGCGTCGTAGACGTCGGTCTGCAGCATGCGCAGCGCGGTCTCGCAGTGGGTGGCCTCGTGCACCTCGGCCAGGCGCAACTGCCGCGCCACGTTCGCCACGGTGTTGCGCATCACGAAGTGCGGCTCGACGATCAGCACGCGCTTCATGCCGCGCGCTCCAGCTCGGCCACCACCAGCAGGCGAAGCGATTCCAGGATGCTGCGGTCCACTGCGTCGAAGCCGCGGGCGCGGGTGTCGATGACGCACAGCGTGCCCACCACCGCGCCCGAGGCCAGCGTCAGCGGGGCCCCGGCGTAGAAGCGCACGTGAGGCTCCCCGAGCACGAGAGGGTTGTCGTGGAAGCGCTCGTCGCGCAGCGCGTCGGGCACGAGCAGCAGCTCGCGTTGGTAGACGGCGTGCGAACAGAACGACACCTCGCGCGCCGTCTCGCAGGCCTCCAGGCCCACCCGCGCCTTGAACCATTGCCGGTCGCGGTCGACGAGGCTGATCATCGCCATCGGCACGTCGAACTCGTCCGCCGCGAACTGCACGATGCGGTCGAAGCGCTCCTCCGGCGGCGTGTCGAGGATGAGCAAGGCACGCAGCGCTTCGAGGCGCTGCGCTTCGTCGTCGGGCAAGGGAGCGGGGATCATCGACGCGATATCGGCCGCCGCCGCCCGGACTGAAGGCACACGGTGCATCGCGCTGGAACGGGGCTTGCATCGTTCACGCGTAGAAGCCCGGATACCACCCGCCGGTCGACCGCTTACCCTCGCATTTCTCCCCACCACGGACCCTCGCCATGCGACTTCACCTACCCTTGATCGCTTCCGCGCTGATGCTCGTCGGCGCTGCCCAAGCCCAGAGCAAGTGGGACTTGCCCTCCGCCTACCCGGCGACCAACTTCCACACCGAGAACCTCACCCAGTTCGCGGCCGACGTCGACAAGGCGAGCGGCGGCAAGCTCAAGATCACGGTGCATGCCAACGCCTCGCTCTTCAAGGCGCCCGAGATCAAGCGCGCCGTGCAGGGCGGCCAGGCGCAGGCCGGCGAGATCCTGCTCGTGAACTACCAAAATGAATGGCAGCTCTTCGGCGCCGACGGCCTGCCCTTCCTGGCCGACAGCTACGACGAATCGGCCAAGCTCTACCGCGCACAAAGGCCCATCCTCGAGAAGAAGCTCGCCGAGCAGGGCCTGATGCTGCTGTATGCCGTGGCCTGGCCGCCGCAGGGCATCTTCAGCAAGAAGCCGATCAACTCCGCCGCCGACCTCAAGGCCGTGAAGTGGCGCGCCTACAGCCCGGCCACCTCGCGCCTGGCCGAGCTCTTGAGCGCCCAGCCCGTCACGGTGCAGGCGGCCGAACTCTCGCAGGCCATGGCCACCGGCGTGGTCGAGGCCTACATGTCCTCGGGCTCCACCGGTTACGACACCAAGACCTACGAGCACCTGAAGTTCTTCACCGACACGCAGGCCTGGCTGCCCAAGAACGCGGTGCTCGCCAACAAGGCCGCCTTCGACGCACTCGACAAGCCCACGCAGGCCGCCGTGCTCAAGGCCGCGGCCGATGCCGAGGCGCGCGGCTGGGCCACCTCGAAGGCCAAGAACACCGAGTACCTGGAGCTACTGAAGAAGAACGGCATGACCATCGTCGTGCCCTCGCCCCAGCTCAAGGCCGACATGAAGAAGGTGGGCGACACCATGCTGCAGGAATGGCAGCAGAAGGCCGGTCCCGAAGGCCAGGCGCTGATCGACCAGTATCGCAAGCTCTGATGGGCGCCCCTGCCGGCCGCCCGGCGCGCAGTGCGCTGCGCCGGGCGCTCGACGCGCTCTTTGGCAGCGCCGCCGCGCTCGCGGCGGTGTGCATGGTGGCCCTGCTGCTGATGGTGCTGCTGTCGATCGCCGGCCGCCAGCTCGGCTTCAACATCGCCGGCAGCGACGCCTACGCCGGCTACTTCATGGCCGGCGCCGGCTTCCTCGCGCTGGCGCACACGCTCAAGCGCGGCGAGCACATCCGCGTGACGCTGGTGCTCGGCCGGCTGCGCGAGCCGTGGCGACGCCGCCTGGAGGTCTTCGCGCTGGCGGCGTCGGCGCTGCTGGCGCTGCTCTTCGCCTGGTACGGCTGCCGCCTCGCCTGGATGTCGTACCGGCTGCACGACGTGTCGACAAGCGCCGACGCCACACCCT
>DASWSY010000056.1:0-5249 GCA_036402415.1 Rhizobacter sp.
GGGTAACACCGGCAACGTTCGGCGACAGAACCAAGTATTGGTTGTTGATGGACGTTGGGATACCGTTGAGGCCATCCGCCTTGATGCGGATCTGAATCGGCCACGGTGAAGCGTTGCTGGCAGCACCGATGCCAACTTGCACGTCGGTCACATATTTTGAGCCGGACGCAGCGATAGCTGCAGCGGTGTTCAGTGAATCAGCAGCGGCGATCAAACCCGTCACGCTGTCGGTCTGGAACGCTTCGCTCATCACGCTCTTGGCTGACGAGCCAGCGATTACCGCCTCGCTGACCTTGCTACGAACAGTGTAGTCCTGATAAGCCGGCAGCGCGACAGCAGCCAAGATACCAATGATCGCCACAACGATCATCAGTTCGATGAGGGTGAAACCCTTTTGCATAGAACGCTTCATGGAAAGCTCCTGAAAGGAATGAGAGGAGGGGTGAGACACGCAGCTTCAGTTGCACCGGTCATGCCAATCTGAATCGCTCGAAAAACCGTGGAATCCGACCTCAGTTCTGACACAAAGGGTCACTCGGTGATGCAGTTCACGTTGCAGGCAGACACAGATTGACGGAAATCGTCACTGCGCGGCCTCAGGCCAGGTCCAGCACCTGGCCCGCACGCAATGCCGCCAGGCGATGCGGCGTGACCAGCCGGCCGACTTCGGCCATCACGGCCTCGACCTCGCCTGGCTTGATGTGGGTGATGTGCACGTCCACGCTTCCCTGCAGCTGTGCCAGCTCCAGGCCGAGCTTCTGCGGGTGCAGGTGCTGGCTCAGGCAGGCGACGTCGCGCTCGTCGTCGCTGAAGGCGGTCTCGATCACGAGGTGGGCGACCCTCATCGACGCCAGGCGGCGCCAGAGCGCCGGGTTGGGGCCGGTGTCGCCGGTGTAGACCCACCAGGCTTCGCGCCCTTGCAGCGCAAAGCCGACGGCGGGCACGGTGTGGGCCGCGCTCAGCACTTCGAAGGTCTTGCCGCCCAGGTGGAGACGATCGCCCATCTGGAAGGGAACGAGCTGCAGCACGGGCCGGTCGGCTTCCGGCAAGCGGGTGAAATCGGGCCAGATCACGCCGTTGAAGATGTGCGTGCGCAGCGCCTGGATCGTCTCGGGCAGGGCATGCACCTGGATCGGCCCGCGGCCCTGCGCCGCGCGCAGCCGCATGACGGCGTCGGCCAAGAGGCCGATGGCCAGCACATGGTCCAGGTGCGAATGGCTGACGAGGATGTGGTCGATGCGGGCCAGCGCCTCCAGGGGCAGATCGCCCACCCCCGTGCCGGCGTCGACCAGCACGTCGTGGTCGACCAGGAACGATGTGGTTCGGCTGCCTTCGGCGATGGCGCCTGAGCAACCGAGGACGCGGATTTTCATGGGCAATGCGTTGGGCGGAGGATCAGCACAACGATGCTGCCCAGGGTCACCCGGCCCGACAAGTGCGCAATGCGACTTTCAGGGCCTTGCGCGCTCCACGTCTTCACGCCCTCGCGGTGCGCGTGAAATGGTTCACGGCAGGCTCAGGGCGACTGGCGCAGTGCCGTGTGAGCCGGCGGCGTGATCAGGCCTGGATGAACTGCATCTGCGTGCCGGCGAGCTCGATCACGTCGCCGTTCTTCAGGTGCAGGGTGTCGCCCACCAGCGGGTTGCCGTTGATGGTGGGACGGGTCGCGCCTTCCACGTGGGCGAACACATAGCCGCCCGGGCGCTTGGTGATGGACGCCACCTGCACGCCAGGCTTGCCGACGGTGGTGACGACCTTGGTGAGGGCCACTTCGCGGCCGGCCGCCGCGCCGTTCAGCACCTTGATCGTGCCCGGCGCGGCGCTCTGGCCCAGGCCGCCGAAACCGGAATTCGTGCCCTGTGCCGAGGTGTGCGCGAAACCATGGCTGTAGGCGGCAGGGGCGGGCGCGCCCTGCTTCATGATCATGGTCTTCTCGTAGTCGGTGCCGTCGTCGACCAGGTACTTGATCTTGTACTTGCCGATCTCGACGGTGTCGTTGTGCGTCAGGAGCTGCTTCTTGACGGCCTTGCCGTTGATGTAGGTCCCGTTGGTGCTGTTGAGGTCTTCGATGAAGACGTCGGTGCCGACCATCTGGAGCACGGCGTGCTCGCCGCTCACGGCCAGGTTGTCGATCACGATGTCGTTGTACGGACGGCGGCCGAGCGTGGTCTTGTCCTTGGTGATCTGCACCTCCTTGATCACCACCCCGTCGAGCGATACGACCAGCTTGCCCATGCTTGACCTCTGTGTTCTGTGTGTCTCAGGCCCGGTGGGCCAGGTTGATGATGTCGACCGCCTCAGCGCCTGAAGGGCCACCACGACCGGGGCGCATTGCTCTGGCCCTTCACGCGCACCAACACCACGGCAATATTATCCTTTCCCCCCGCGTCGTTCGCGGCGTCGATGAGCGCGGCGCCCATCTCGGGCAGCGCATCGTGCGACTGCAGAACCTGGGCGATGCCGTCGTCGTCCAGCATGTCCGACAAACCGTCGGAGCACAACAGGTAGACGTCGCCCGGCATGATGTCGTGCAGGTGGGTTTCGAGCAGCACGGTGTCTTCCACGCCCACGGCGCGGGTCACCAGGTTCTTGTTGGTCGAGAACGCCGCCTGTTCGGGGGTGATGAGACCGGAATCGATCTGCTCCTGCAGGAGCGAGTGGTCGTGGGTGATCTGCACCAGGCGGCCACCGCGGAAGCGGTAACCGCGGGAGTCGCCCACGTGGCCCATCAGCAGGCGGCCCTCGCGGAAGGCCCCGACCACGAGCGTGGTGCCCATGCCGGCGTACTGCGGGTTGGAATTGGCGGCGTTGAAGATCGCGCGGTTGGCGTTGTCGACGCAGATGTCCATCGCGCGGCGCACGTCGGTGTCGGTGGCGCTGCTGGACGCTTCCTGCAGCCAGCGGCCGAGTTCGGCCTTGATGAAGGAGGTGGCCATGCCGCTGGCCACTTCGCCGGCGTTGTAGCCGCCCATGCCATCGGCCAGCACCACCAGCCCGGCGGCCTCCTGGACCGCGATGGAGTCTTCGTTGTTGTTGCGGGCGCGTCCGGTGTCCGTGGCACTGAAGAACTCGAGCGTCATGGCGTGGGGGCAGGCGCGGGCAGATTCGTCACGGGGTGTATCAGCGGCTGGGATTGTGCCCTGTATCGACACGCTCCATTTTCACGGTAGCGGCGAATCCGCTGGAATCGGGGGGGCTGGATGAGCCCTCGGGCGACGCGGGTTCCTGGCCTGTCGACTGCAGGCGGGCGACCACGCCACGCAGGTCGGTGGCGAGTTGCTGGCCGCTCGCATAACGCGCCTCGGGCCGCTTCTCCAGCGTCTGGGCGACGACGCGCGCGAGCGCTTCAGGAAGATCCGGCCGGATGCTGCGCACATCGGGCGCGGGCTCGTTCGCGATCTGCTGCATCAAGGTGGCCATCGACTCCGAGCGGTGCGGCAGGCGGCCGGTGAGCAACTGGAACAGCATCACCCCGAGCGAGTAGAGGTCGCTGCGGCCATCGACGCGCCGACCGGCGAGCTGCTCGGGCGACATGAAGGACGGCGTGCCCAAGACCATGCCGGTGCGCGTGCGGGCCGAGTCGGCCACCCGGGCGATGCCGAAGTCCGTGACCTTCACCAGATCGGCCGCCGGGTCGACCACCACGTTGGCCGGCTTGATGTCGCGGTGGACCACGCCCTGGCTGTGCGCGTAGTGCAGCGCGTCGGCCACGCGCGCCACCACCTGCAGGGCCGTGACCACCGGCAGCAGCTTGGGCGGCTGGGTGTAGGCCTGCAGGTTCTCGCCTTTCAGGTACT
This sequence comes from Rhizobacter sp., assembly GCA_036402415.1. GTDB lineage: Bacteria > Pseudomonadota > Gammaproteobacteria > Burkholderiales > Burkholderiaceae_C > Rhizobacter. Next base: position 3,798 of record DASWSY010000056.1, read on the forward strand.
CCATCGCGATGTAGGCGAGATCGCGCTCCTCGCCGGCATCGAAGATCGTCACGATGTCGGGGTGCTGCAGCCGGCCTGCGGTTTCAGCTTCGCGGAAGAAGCGCTGCCGTGCCTCGACCAGTTCGTCACCCGCGAACTCGCGGCTGAGGGCCATGGTCTTGATCGCCACCTGGCGCCCGATCTTCGGGTCGCGCCCCAGGTACACCGCACCCATCGCGCCACGCCCGAGTTCGCGCTCGATCTGGTAGCGGCCGAGCGTCACCTGCCCGGCCCGGGCGGGCCGTGAGGTTCCCGGCGGCAGCGAGGTCGTCGGCGCATCGACTGGGCGCGAAGCCTGTGGTGGCCGGCCGAGCGCCCAGCCGAGGTGGCCGAACAGCAGCGCGAAGGTCACGGGCAGCGCCCAGCCGGTCGGCAGGGCGAGTTGCCACCACAACAGGCCGGCGACGGCCCAGACGCTGGTGGCCAGCGTGACCGACAGGGCGACACCGGCTTCGCGGCGCACACGCGGCAGAACCCACACGATCTCGGCAAACACCACCAGCAGGGCCAGGACCATCGGCCCGATGCCCGCGACCGAGGTGCGCAAGAGATGCTCCGCCATGCCCAAGACTTGTGCCTCACCCCGCAGTGATGGAGCCGGGACGGTATCACAGGCCGTCCGGCCTGCGGGGCCGGACGGGGCGACGCTCAGGCCCTCAGTGTCCGGCGGCTGCCTTGGCGTTAGCGCGCTTCCAGCGCACCGCCTGGCCGAGCAGCCAGACCAGCACCGCGCCGCCCACGCCGGCGCCATAGCGCACCCACGCGGCCGGCTCGCCCGGCGTCGCGCCGGCGGGCAGGTAGGGCGTCACCGCCGGGTCGGTGATGGCCATGGTGCCGGCAATCCAGCCGAGCAGCATGCCACCGAGCACGATGACGATGGGGAAGCGGTCCATCAGCTTGATCACGAAGCGGCTGCCCCAGACGATGATGGGGATGCTGACCAGCAGGCCGAAGATGACGAGCGGCATCTGGTGGTCACCGCCCGCCGATTCGGCGGCGCCGGCGATCGCGATGACGTTGTCCAGGCTCATCACGAAGTCGGCCACGATCACCGTCTTGACCGCCGACCACAGCTTGTCGCTGGCGGCGATGTTGGCGTGTCCCTCCTCGTCTTCGGGCACCAGCAGCTTGATGCCGATCCACAACAGGAGCAACGCGCCGACCAGCTTGAGGTAGGGAATCGCCAGCAGCGTGAGGGCGAAGAAGATCAGCACCACGCGCAGCACGATCGCGCCCGCAGTGCCCCAGATGATGCCCTTGGTGCGCTGTGCCGGAGGCAGCGAGCGGCAGGCGAGAGCGATCACGACGGCGTTGTCACCCCCGAGCAGGATGTCGATCATGATGATCTGCCCGACGGCGATCCAGAATTCGGGGGTCATGAACTGTTCCATCTGCGGTCCTCTTGGCGTGCGG
>DASWSY010000057.1:0-6405 GCA_036402415.1 Rhizobacter sp.
ATTGCCCGCCTTCGGGCACGTCGGTCCAGGCCACCGCCTTGCCGGGCGAGGATTCGAGCCCGAGGCCGATGCCGAAGCGCGCACGGCCGGCGCTGGTGAGCGTCACGTCCAGCAGCGCAGGCGTGCCGGCGAACACCGCCACGGGGGGGCGCAGGTGCAGCGTCAGCCCGCGCAGCGTGTTGTGCGTGACGTGCATCGACACGATGCCGCTGCCGGCCAGCAGGAAGGTCAGCACGTAGCCCAGGCTGAGTTGGTAGTTGATGGACGCCAGCAGCAGCACCATCAGCGTCACGCCGAACATCAGCCCGGCGCGCGTGGGCAGGATGTAGATGTTGCGCTGGGTGAGCAGCAGCGTGTCGGTGCGCGGCAGGCGTGCCTGCCACCAGGCGCGAAAGCGCCGGCGCACCGCGGCCGCCGGGTTGAGCATGCTGCGCAAGGGAGCGGCGAGGCTGCTCATGGTGATGGACGCGATGTCAGGCGAGCGGCACTGCTTCGATCATCGCGCGCACCTGTTCGCGCGCGCCGCGGCCGGCGCCGGCCACCGGTACCAGCCGGTGCGCGACCGTCTGCACGAGGATGGCCTGCACGTCGTCGGGGGCCACGTAGTCGCGCTGGTCGAGGAGCGCGTGCGCCTTGGCGGCACGCAGCACGGCGATGCCGGCACGCGGGCTCAGGCCGTCGACGAACCAGGCGCCGCTGCGCGTGGCGGCGATGAGCGCCTGCAGGTAGTCGAGCAGCGCGTCGGACGCGTGCACCTTGAGCACCTCCTGTTGCGCGGCCATCAGCTCCTCGGGCGTCATCACCGCCTTCAGTTCGGCGATGGCCTGGCGGCGATCGACACCGGCCAGCAGCAAGCGTTCGCTGGCCTTGTCGGGGTAGCCGAGCGTGAGGCACATCAGGAAACGGTCGAGCTGCGACTCGGGCAACGGGTAGGTGCCGAGCTGGTCGGTCGGGTTCTGGGTCGCGATCACGAAGAAGGGGCGGGGCAGGGCGCGGGTCTCGCCCTCAACCGTGACCTGGTGCTCTTCCATCGCCTCGAGCAGCGCGCTCTGTGTCTTGGGGCCGGCACGGTTGATCTCGTCGGCCAGCAGCACCTGCGCGAAGACCGGGCCGGGGTGGAAGACGAAGGCCTCCTTGCTGCGCTCGTAGACGCTCACGCCGATCAGGTCGGCGGGCATCAGGTCGGCGGTGAACTGGGTGCGCGAAAAACGCAGGCCGAGCGACACGGCCAGGGCGTGCGCCAGGGTCGTCTTGCCCACGCCTGGCACGTCTTCGATCAGGAGATGGCCACCGGCCAGCAGGCAGGCCACGCAGTCGCGCACCTGGGGGCGCTTGCCCACGATGATCGTGCTAATCTGGTCCGTCAATTGGGTCAGTCGCGTCGCCAGGCTTGTGTTCATGCGGCGCACGATACCCCAAACGAATGCGACGCGAGACATGTCCACCGCCCTCTACACCCACGCCGACTGCCGAGCCCACGACATGGGCCGCGGCCACCCCGAATGCCCGCAACGGCTGGACGCGATCCACGACCACCTGATCGCCAACGGCCTCGACGTGGCGTTCGAACACCGCGAAGCCCCGCTGGTCGATTTGAAGGACGTGGAACTCGCGCACAGCGCGCACTACGTCGCCGAGCTGCGGGACCGGCTCGAACAACTGGCGCTCACCGGTGAGTCGCGCGCCTTCGACCCCGACACGGCCGCCAACGCCGGCACCTGGGCCGCGACGCAGCGTGCCGCCGGCGCCGCCGTGGCCGCCACCGACGCGGTGATCGACGGCGAGATCGACAATGCCTTCTGCGCCATCCGCCCACCCGGCCACCATGCCACGCGCGACGAGACCATGGGCTTTTGCTTCTTCAACAACGTGGCCATCGCCGCGCGCCATGCGCTCGACGTGCGGGGCCTGAAGCGCGTGGCCATCGTCGACTTCGACGTGCACCACGGCAACGGCACCGAAGACATCGTGGCGGGCGACGAGCGCATCCTGATGGTGAGCTTCTTCCAGCACCCGCTGTACCCCTACAGCGGCGGCGTGCCCAAGGGCGAGAACATGGTCAACCTGCCCATCCCGCCCTACACGCGCGGGATGGAGATCCGCGACATGATCGAAGCCATGTGGATGCCCCGGCTCGAAGCCTTCAAGCCGCAGATGGTCTTCATCTCGGCCGGTTTCGATGCGCACCGCGAAGACGAACTCGGCCAGCTCGGCCTCGTCGAAGCCGACTACGAGTGGATCACCCGCCGCGTGAAGGACGTGGCCGAGCGCCACGCCCAGGGCCGCATCGTGTCGTGCCTGGAAGGCGGCTATGCGCTCGGCGCGCTGGCCCGAAGCGTCGCGACGCACCTGCGCGTGCTGGCCGACCTCTGACGTCCTCGTTCCCGAGAGGGTGGGGAACCCCCAGGCACGGCGCCGTCGTGGACCACGGCGTGCGGACATGACCCGAACAACAACGAAGAGAGAAGCATGATCGCCAGCTACGACCTGCAGGAGTTCCAGGACCTGCTGCGAAACCTCACGAGCCAGGGCGCGTTGACCGAAGCGGCGGTCCTGATCGGCTGCCTGGGCGTGTCGTGGGCGGCGTGCCTGCTCCTGCGCAAGGTGCTGCGCATCCACGGCGCGGTGCTCTTCGGGCGCAAGGTCTTCGATGGCGTGCTCTTCCCGGTGCTCGCGCTGGTGCTGGCGCTGATCGCCAGGGAGGTGCTGGCGAACCTGGTGACCGTGGCCGTGTTCAAGGTCGCCATTCCCATCCTGGTCTCGCTGGCGGTGATCCGCCTCACGGTGCGGGTGCTGTCGTCCGCCTTTCCCGACAACGCCTGGGTGCGCGCCATCGAGCGCACCGTCTCGTGGCTCGCCTGGATCGCGGTGGTGCTGTGGGTGACGGGCGTGATGCCGGCGGTGATGGAGCAGCTCGACCAGTTCAAGTGGAAGGTCGGCAGTGCGCAGGTGTCGCTGCGCAGCCTGATCGAAGGCGCGGTTACCGCGGGCGTGGTGATGGTGCTGGTGCTGTGGGTGTCGGCTGCACTCGAACGCCGGATCATCCGCGGCAGCGGCGACGACCTCTCCTTGCGCAAGATCGCGTCGAACATCGTGCGCGCGGTGCTGCTCTTCGTGGGCCTGCTCTTCGCGATGTCGGCGGTGGGCATCGACATCACGGCGCTCGGCGTGCTGGGCGGTGCGGTGGGCGTCGGCCTCGGCTTCGGCTTGCAGAAGATCGCCGCCAACTACGTGAGCGGCTTCGTGATCCTGGCCGAGCGCATGCTGCGCATCGGCGACACGGTGAAGGTCGACGGCTTCGAGGGCCGCATCACCGACATCCGTACCCGCTACACCGTGATCCGCGCCGCCACCGGCCGCGAGGCGATCGTGCCCAACGAGATGCTCATCATCCAACGCGTGGAGAACGCCTCGCTCAACACGGTGGAGTCGCAGGTGCAGATCAGCGTGACGCTGCAGGTGGCGCATGGCACCGACGTGCGCGCGCTGCAGCCGCGGCTGGAGGAGGCGCTGGCGGCGATCCCGCGCGTGTTGAAGCAGCCGGCGCCATTCATCCAGCTCAACGGCTTCGTGCCGGGCGGCATGGAGCTGGCGGTGAAGTACTGGCTGAGCGACCCCAACAACGCGCAGGACCTGGTCAAGTCGCAGGTCAACCTCGCGGTGCTCGACGCGCTGATGGACCAGAAGGTCGAGTTCCCGGCGCAGCAGAAGCTGGTGCTGCAGCAGATCGCCCCGTCGAAGCCCGGCGCGGCATCGTCCGACGACGCCCCGGGTTGACGCGAGCGGCCATGAAAAAGGCCCGGCGAGTGCCGGGCCTTCTGAAGCGACCTTGAAGCTCAGGCCACCGCGACCGGGATCTTCCCGATCTTGGCCTGCCACTCCTTCGGCCCGGTGACGTGGGCCGAGGTGCCGCCGGCGTCGACCGCCACGGTGACCGGCATGTCCTTCACGTCGAACTCGTAGATGGCTTCCATGCCGAGGTCGGCGAAGCCCACCACCTTGGCGGCCTTGATCGCCTTGGCCACGAGGTAGGCCGCCCCGCCCACCGCCATCAGGTAGGCGCTCTTGTGCTTCTTGATGGCCTCGATGGCAACCGGGCCGCGCTCGGCCTTGCCGACCATCGCGATCAGGCCGGTCTTGGCCAGCATCATCTCGGTGAAGCCGTCCATGCGGGTCGCCGTCGTCGGGCCGGCGGGGCCGACCACTTCATCGCGCACCGGGTCGACGGGGCCCACGTAGTAGATGACGCGGTTGGTGAAGTCCACCGGGAGCTTCTCGCCCTTGGCGAGCATGTCCTGGATGCGCTTGTGCGCGGCATCGCGGCCGGTGAGCATCTTGCCGTTGAGCAGCAAGGTGTCGCCAGGCTTCCAGCTCGCCACCTCGGCGGGGGTGAGGGTGTTGAGGTCGACGCGCTTGCTCTTGTTGTAGTCGGGCGCCCAGTTCACGTCGGGCCAGAGGTCGAGGCTCGGGGCTTCGAGGTAGGCAGGGCCCGAACCGTCGAGCACGAAGTGGGCATGGCGTGTGGCGGCGCAGTTCGGGATCATCGCGACCGGCTTGCTGGCGGCGTGCGTCGGGTAGGTCTTGATCTTGACGTCGAGCACGGTGGTCAGGCCGCCCAGGCCCTGCGCGCCGATGCCGAGCGCGTTGACCTTCTCGTAGAGCTCGATGCGCAGTTCTTCGAGCTTGTTGCTCGGGCCGCGCTCCAGCAGCTCGTACATGTCGATGTCTTCCATCAACACTTCCTTCGCCAGCAGCACCGCCTTCTCGGCCGTGCCGCCGACGCCGATGCCCAGCATGCCGGGCGGGCACCAGCCGGCGCCCATGGTCGGCACGGTCTTGAGCACCCAGTCGACCAGGCTGTCGTTGGGGTTCATCATGACCATCTTCGACTTGTTCTCGCTGCCGCCACCCTTGGCCGCCACGATCACGTCGACCGTGTTGCCGGGCACCACTTCCATGTGGATCACGGCGGGGGTGTTGTCCTTCGTGTTCTTGCGGGCGAAGAGCGGGTCGTCGAGCACGGACGCGCGCAGCACGTTGTCGGGGTTCAGGTAGCCCTTGCGCACGCCGTCGTTGACCGCGTCGGCGATGGAGCCCTTGAACCCCTCCCAGCGCACGTCCATCCCGATCTTGAGGAACACGTTGACGATGCCGGTGTCCTGGCAGATGGGGCGACGGCCCTCGGCGCACATCTTCGAGTTGGTGAGGATCTGCGCAATCGCATCCTTGGCCGCAGGGCTCTGCTCGCGCTCGTACGCGCGTGCAAGGTGCTGGATATAGTCGGCCGGGTGGTAGTAGCTGATGTACTGCAGGGCTGCGGCGACGCTCTCGACGAGGTCAGCGTGGCGGATGGTGGTCATAGGAGGCTCGGGTGGCGGGAAGCGCAGATTTTATCGAAGGGGGGCTTCGGTGATCACGGAGACGCTGCGCCGCTTCTTCGCGGCCGGGGCGGCCGGCGGCGTGGTGCTCGCCATTGCGGCGGTGGTGGCCTTGGTGCTCAGCAACTCTCCCTGGGGTGCCGACTACGAGGCCTTCCGCAACATCCCGGGCGAGGTGCGCATCGGGCACGACGCGCTGGTGCTCTCCAAGCCGTTGATCCTGTGGGTCAACGACCTGTGGATGGCGGTCTTCTTCCTGCTCGTCGGGCTGGAGATCAAGCGCGAGCTCCTGGCGGGCGAACTCTCCACTGTGCCGCAGGCCATGCTGCCAGCCGTGGCGGCCCTGGGCGGGATGGTGGTGCCTGCCGGCATCTACGCCGCCATCAACTGGCATGACCCGATCGCGCTGCGCGGCTGGGCCATTCCTGCCGCAACCGACATCGCCTTCGCGCTCGGCATCCTCATGCTGCTGGGCTCGCGCGTGCCGGCGTCGCTGAAGGTGTTTCTCACCGCGGTGGCCATCATCGACGACCTCGGGGCCATCGTGGTCATCGCACTCTTCTACACCGCCAAGCTGTCGACGGGGATGCTGGTCGCGGCGGCCATCGGAAGTGCCTTGCTCTTCATGCTGAACCGGATGCGGGTGACAAGCCTTCTGCCGTACCTGGTGGTGGGGGCGCTGATCTGGGTTTGCGTGCTCAAGTCGGGCGTGCACGCCACGCTGGCGGGCGTGATCACGGCCTTCGCGATCCCGCTGCGAGGCGAGCCGGACGAGGACGGGGAGGAAGGCCACTCGCCGCTGGTGACGCTCGAGCATGCGCTGCACCCATGGGTGGCGTTCGTGGTGCTGCCGATGTTCGCCTTCGCCAATGCAGGCCTGGCCTTGTCGGGCCTGTCCCCTTCGGCGTTGCTGGAGCCTGTGCCGCTCGGCATCGCGGCGGGGCTGGTGCTCGGCAAGGCGGTGGGCGTCTTCGGCGCGTCCTGGCTGCTGACCCGCTTCACCAGCACGGAGATGCCCTTTGGCGCG
>DASWSY010000058.1:0-2095 GCA_036402415.1 Rhizobacter sp.
CACGCTGCCGATGCCGCGGCCGAACACCACCGCCAGCACGAGCAGCAAGAGGATGTCGGGCATGGCGGTGAAGACGCTGTAGAGCCACTCCAGAAAGTCGCCCACGCGCCGCCCGAAGAAGCCGGCCAGCGCCCCGAGCACGGTGCCGATGAGCGCGGCGATCACCGCGCCCACGAGCCCGACGATCACCGAGGTCTGCGTGCCCTTGGCCGCCTTGGCCAGCACGTCGCGGCCCAGGCGGTCGCCGCCGAAGGGCAGCGTCTCGGCCTTGGGCGTGTCGGTCGAGCGAAGCTGCGCGGCGCGCTCGGCCCATTCCTGGTACCGCGGGGCCAGCGGGTCGACGTCGGAGAGGTCGATGTTGGGCCCTTGGGGCACCGCAATGGCGGTCGACTCGACCTTGGGCGCCGGCCCCATGAAAGTGGGCCGTGCGTTGGCCACGCCGACTTCGTTCTGCCAGCCCTTCGCCACGACGCCGCTCGCCGTGAGCACGATCAGCAGCAGGAAGGCCAGCACGACCACCATCGAGACCAGGCCCACCCGGTCGGCGCGCAGGCGTTTCCACGCGGCGCGCCAGACCCCGTCGGACGCGACCACGGGCACGGCACCGCTTGTGATGACCGCGCTCATTTGAGAACCACCCGCGGATCGACCAGCTTGTAGAGGATGTCGGCCAGGAGGTTGATGAGCATGGTCAGCATGCCGAGGTAGATCGCCACCGACTGGATCACCGGGTAGTCGCCGCGGTTCACCGCCAGGATGATCTCGCGCCCGAGGCCGGGGATGGAGAAGAAGACTTCGATCAGGAAAGAGCCGACGAAGACCCCCGGCAGCATCAGCGCCACGTTGGTGAGCACCGGGATCATCGCGTTGCGCAGCACGTGGTGGAAGAGCACCGTCTTCTCGGTCATGCCCTTGGCGCGCGCGGTGCGCACGTAGTCGTGGCCGAGTTCGTCGAGGAAGAAGCTGCGGTACAGGCGCAACTGCGGCGCCACGCCCACCAGCACGGCCAGCAGCGCCGGCAGCGGCACGTAGGTGGTGAGGTTGGTGAGCAGCGAGTCGCTCCAGCCCTGCACCGGGAACCAGCCGAGCTGGAAGGCGAACACGTACTGCCCGACGATGATGTAGACCAGGAACGAGATCGACAGCGCCACGGTGGTGATCACCATCGCCGTGCGGTCGGCCAGCGAGCCGCGCCGGTAGGCCACCCACATCGCGATCGGGATGGCCAGCAGCACGTCGAGCAGCAGGATGGGCAGCATCACCGTGAGCGTCGCCGGCAGCCGGGTGGCGAAGATGTTGCTCACCGCCTCGTTGGTGGCCCAGCTGTTGCCCCAGTTGAAGGTGACCACGCCCTTGAGGTAGATCCAGAGCTGCACGTACCAGGGCTTGTCGAGGCCGAGCTGGGCGCGGATGGCCTCGATCTGCTCGTTGCTCGCGTTGAGCCCGCCGAGGATGACGGCCGGGTCGTCGCCCACCGCCTTGAAGAGAAAGAAGACCAGCAGCAAGACCCCGAGCAGCGTGGGGATCATCTGCAGCAGGCGGCGGATGACGTAGGCGGCCATGTGTGGTGGAGGAGGCGTCGTGTGGCGTGTATCGGTGCGAGCGCGAGTCTAAGCAGGTCCGCGCGGGAATCGCCCCGCGTTTGCCCGGGGCAATCACCAGCGATGGCGACGCAACTTGCATGCCGCCTCGTGGTCCATCCACCCTTAGACTTTGGCGCGAAGCTTCCCAAGGAGACCGATCGATGACGCGTGGCCTCGGTGCCGCCCTGATGGCGCTCGCTGTGCTGGCCGTACCGGCCGCGTGGGCGCAAGACAGCGCCGCGCCGAAGGTGCTGCGCTATGCCTTCCGCGTGGCCGAGACCGGCTTCGACCCGGCGCAGATCTCCGACCTCTACTCGCGCACCATCGCGGCCAACATCTTCGAAGCGCCGCTGCAGTACGAGTTCCTCGCGCGGCCGTTCCGCTACCGCCCCAACACGCTCGCCTCGATGCCCGAGGTGAGCGACGATTTCAAGACCTTCACCTTTCGCCTGAAGCCGGGCATCCAATTCGCCGACGACCCCGCCTTCAAAGGCCAACGGCGCGAGCTGGTC
>DASWSY010000059.1:0-10406 GCA_036402415.1 Rhizobacter sp.
CGGCCTGCTCGCCGCGCCCGCGCCGCTGGTCGGTGTAGCGCACCGGCGCGAGGCCGGCACTGTCGAGGCCGCCCTGGCTCGCGAGCGTGATGATGCGCAAGCCCGCCACGCGGCCTTCGAGGCGTGCGTCGTAGGTGTCACCACGGGGGCGCCACTGGAGTTCGCCGCTGCCGGTCCAGCGGCCATAGCTGAGCTCGTAGCCGAGCGTGATCGGCGGGGGCAGCTTGGTGCGGTAGACGGGGATGTCGTTCTGCGTGATGTCGGCGATCGGGATCAGCTCGGCCGGGGGCTCCGCTGGCAGCGCGGCGGCGACGAGCACGGCGTCGGTGTTCACCACCACGGGCTCGTCGGCCGGACGTTCGGGCGTTGCGGCCGGTGCCAAGGCCTGCGCCACCGGGGCGGGGCGGGGCGGCGTGGGCGCCGGTGCCGGCTTGGCCACGATCGGCGCTGCCGGCTCGGCCTCGCGCGGTGCCGGCGCGTCCAGCGTGCGCACCTGCAAGGCAGGCCGCTGCGGGGGGGCCTCCGTCCCCACGCGCCAGGCCGAGACCTGCTCCCAGGCCACCCAGTGCAGCAGCCCCACGCCGGCGGCGAGGCCCAGCAGGGTGGGCACGAGGCGACGGGCCTGAGCGGATGAGGGTTGGGGCATGCGTTGGACGATGAGCGGTGAACGATGGGCCGAGAATAGGTACGAAGCCTGGGCGACGTCCGGGCATCCTAGCCAAACGACACAACCCATGAAACTTGCAAGCTACAAAGACGGTTCGCGCGACGGGCAATTGGTGGTCGTCTCGCGTGACCTGTCGATGGCGCACTACGCCAACGGCATCGCCACGCGACTGCAGCAGGTGCTGGACGACTGGAACTTCCTGTCGCCGCAGCTCGAAGACCTCTACGTCTCGCTCAACCACGGCCGCGCGCGCCACGCCTTCCCCTTCGACCCGGCGATGTGCATGGCCCCGCTGCCGCGCGCCTACCAGTGGGCCGACGGCTCGGCCTTCATCAACCACGTGGAGCTGGTGCGCAAGGCCCGCAACGCCGAGGTGCCGGAGAGCTTCTACACCGACCCGCTGATGTACCAGGGCGGCAGCGACGACTTCCTCGGCCCATGCGACGACATCGTGGTGCCGAGCGAGAAGATGGGCATCGACTTCGAGGCCGAGGTTGCGGTGGTCACGGCCGACGTGCCGATGGGCGCCACGCCCGAGCAGGCGCTGGAGGGCATCCGCCTGCTGATGCTCGCCAACGACGTGAGCCTGCGCAACCTCATCCCCGCCGAGCTGGCCAAGGGCTTCGGCTTCTTCCAGAGCAAGCCCGCCACCGCCTTCAGCCCGGTGGCCGTGACGCTCGACGAGGTGGGCAGCGCCTGGCAGGGCGGGCGCCTGCACCTGCCGCTGCAGAGCACCTGGAACGGCAAGCGCGTCGGCCTGTGCGACGCCGGCCCCGAGATGACCTTCCACTTCGGCCAGCTCATCGCCCACATCTGCAAGACGCGCAACGTGCGCGCCGGCAGCATCGTCGGCAGCGGCACGGTGAGCAACAAGGACTGGTCGCGCGGCTACTCCTGCGTGGCCGAGAAGCGCGCCATCGAGACCATCGAGCTCGGCGAGCCCAAGACCGAGTTCATGAAGTACGGCGACACCATCCGCATCGAGATGAAAGGCATCGACGGCCAGACGGTGTTCGGCGCGATCGACCAGACGGTGCGCGCGCCGATTGAATGACAGCCCCTCGTCCGATGAGTACGTCGTCCGGTCCCGCATGGGGATGCGGGCCGGCTTGGGGGCGGCCCGGCGCTTTGCCCGCTGACTTCTTCTCATGAAAGAGTTTCCTCACAGCCTGAAGATCGCCACGGTGTGGCTCGTGGTCGGCGTCGCCGTGTTCCTGGGTTTTCGCTACGTCGAACACGAGCGTGCGCGCACGAGCTTCCAGGTCACCCGCACCGGCGTGATCGAGATCCGCCGCGGGCCGGACGGCCACTACCACTGGCCCGGCTCGATCAACGGCCGCGCGGTCGATTTCCTCATCGACACCGGCGCCACCAGCACTGCGATGTCGCAGGCGGTGGCGCGCGAGCTGGCGCTGGAGCCGGTGCGGCGCGTGCAGAGCCAGACGGCCGGTGGCGTGGTGACGGGCGAGCTGGTGCGGGCCGACGTGGTGCTGCAAGGCGGCGTGCGCGTGGAGCGCCTGGCGATCGTGGCGCTCTCGGGCCTGGGCGAGCGCCCCCTGCTGGGCATGGACGTGATGGGTCGCCTGCGCTGGCAGCAGCGCGACGGCGTGCTGACCATCGACACCGAGGCCTCGCCGTGACCCCCAGGCTGCGGCGCTGCGTGGCCGCGGCGAGCCTGGCGCTCGGGCTGCAGGCTCACGCGAACGACTGCCCGCCCGAGCCGCCGCCGCCCGGTGCCGCCGAGATCGCCCGCGCGGCCGCGCAGGCGCGCGACCGGGGTTTCCTGTGGCGCATCGACAAGGGTGGGCGCAGCTCGTGGCTCTACGGCACGATCCACCTCGGCCGCCTGGAATGGACCTTCCCCGGACCCAAGGTGCGAGAGGCCCTGCTGTCCAGCGATGTGGCAGCGTTCGAGCTCGACTTCACCGACCCGGCGCTGATGCAGCGCCTGCAGGGTGCCCTCACCACCGCGGCGCGAGAGTCTGCGGCCTTGCCCGACGACCTGGCCGCCCGGCTGCGCGAGCGCCTGAAGGCGGCCTGCGCGCCGCCCGAGCTCGCGCAGGCGCTGCCGCCCGAGCTGCTGGGCGCGACGCTGATGCTGATGTCGACCCGCCGCGACGGCCTGGACGTGGGCCATGCCATCGACCCGGCGCTGGCGCAGCTCGCGCGCCAGGAAGGCAAGCCGGTGCTGTCGCTCGAAACGCCCGAGCAGCAGGTCGCGCTGCTGCGCAGCGACACGCCGGCCGAGTTGCGCCAGAGCCTGGAGAAGGTCCTGCGCGACCTCGAACAGGACCGTGCGCGCCCGCTGCTGCTGCGCGTGGCCGAGGTCTGGGAGCACGGACGCGCCGACGAGCTGGCGCGCTACCGCAACTGGTGCGACTGCGCGCGCACCCCGCAGGAGCGCCGGGCACTCAAGGCGCTGCTCGACGACCGCAACGGGCCGATGGCCGAGCGCATCGACGCGCTGCACGCCGGGGGCCGGACGGTGTTTGCCGCAGTGGGCAGCCTGCACCTCGTGGGTCCGTCGTCGCTGCCCTCTCTGCTGGCCGCGCGCGGCTACCGGGTCACGCGCATCGCGCTGCAGCGCTGATCCTCGGGCCCTTCGGGCAGGGGTGTCGGCGCGGTGCCGCGAGTGCACAATGCCCTGGCGCACTACGAGGAGACACCCCATGGCCGACAGCACTGCCAACTTCACCAAACTCGTCCCGGGCTTCGACTTCCTGCAGGGCCTGGTCAAGAACGCCGGCTCGGCGCTGCCCAACATCGGCCAGTGGGTTGCCCCCACGCTCAACCCCGAGGAGCTGGAAAAGCGCATCGAGGAACTGCGCACCGTGCAGTTCTGGCTGGAGCAGAACGCGCGCATGCTGGGCGCCACCATCCAGGCGCTGGAGGTGCAGCGCATGACGCTCAGCACGCTCAAGACCATGAACGTGCAGATGAACGACCTGCGCGATTCCCTCACCATCAAGCCGCATGCCGCGCCGGCGGCCGAGGCCGCTGCGCCGAAGGCGGCGGCGAAGACCAAGTCCACGCGCGGCAAGCCTGCGCCGGCCCAGGCGGCCGCCCCGCAGGCCGTCGACCCGATGCAGTGGTGGGGGGCGCTCACCAAGCAGTTCACCGAACTCGCCGCCACTGCGATGAAAGACAGCGCGACCGACGCCGCGAAGAACCTCGCCGGGGCCATGCTCAAGCAGTCGGTCGAGGCCGCCGGCCAGACGATCAAGGCTGCGGCGTCCACGCCCGCCAAGGTGGTGCGCAAGGCCACCGGGGCAGCCGCCAGCGCCGCCACCGGTGCGGCGCGCAAACGAGCCCCCAAGTCATGAAGCTCTTCGCCCACGCGCACGCGACGCACCCCGACTGGCGCATGGCCGTGGCGCTCGCGGCGGCGCAGGTCGAGGCACAGCGCCACGACGCGGCGGGCCTGCACATCCAGGAGCCCACGCTCGGCTGGGTCTACTTCAGCGACCACTACGCGCCGCAGGCGCAGGCCCTGCTGGCCGATCTGCAGCAGCGCTGGCCCGGCGTGGCCTGGGTGGGTGGCGTGGGCGTGGGGGTGTCGGCCAACGGCGTGGAGTACTTCGACGAACCCGCCGTGTCGCTGATGCTGACCGACCTGCCACGCGAGCAGTTCTGCCTGTTCTCCGGTCGAAAGCCGCTCCGGCAGGCTCCGGCCGGCTTCGTGCCGGCCACCGCGCAGGTGCATGCCGACGGCCGCACCGATGCGCTCGACGACCTGCTGGTCGACCTGAGCGAGGCCACCCGCAGCGGCTACCTCTTCGGCGGGCTGGTGTCGGCGCGCAACCGGCCGGTCCACGTGGCCGATGGCGTGTTCGAGGGCGGCCTGTCGGGTGTGGCCTTCGCGCCCGGCGTGGCGCTCGTGTCGCGCGTGACGCAGGGCTGCCAGCCCGTCGGGCCGGTGCGCCGGGTGACGCGCGGCGAGCGCAACCTCGTGGCCGAACTCGACGGCGAGCCCGCGCTCGACTGCCTGCTGCGCGACCTGGGCGTGAGCGACCGCGAGCCGCGCGAGGCGCTGCCGCGCATCCGCGAAACGCTCGCCGGCCTCAACGACGCGAGCGACGATGCGCTGGCGCGGCCCGGACAGTTCGGCGTCGACACACGCGTGCGCCACATCGTCGGCATCGACCCGGCGCGCGGTGCGGTGGCGCTGGCCGACGACGTCCAGCCCGGCCAGCAGCTCGCCTGGTGCCGCCGCGACACCGACGCCGCGCGGCGCGACCTCACGCGCATCTGCGCCGAGATCCGCGAAGAGCTGGAGCCAGAGACGCTGACGGTCGAGGCCGCGCTCGCGCTGCAAGGCGCACAGGCCGACCACGCGCCGCACCCGGCGCGGCGCATGGCCGGCGCGCTCTACGTGAGCTGCCTCGGTCGGGGCGGGCCGCACTTCGGCGCGCCCTCGGCGGAGCTGGCGATCGTGCAGCGCGCGCTGGGCGACGTGCCGCTGGTCGGCTTCTTCGCGTCGGGCGAGATCGCCCGGCGGCACCTCTATGGCTACACCGGCGTGTTGACAGTCTTCCCTGCCTCATGAACACCACCTTCGCACCCTCGCAGTCGGCGCAGAACGAGCGGGTCGCACGCCGCGCACAGGTCGTCTCGGAACTGACTGCCGTGCTGCCGCCGCATGCGCTGCTGTGGCACACCGAGGACACCGTGCCCTACGAATGCGACGGCCTCACCGCCTACCGCGAGCAGCCCCTGGCCGTGGCCCTGCCGGAAACGGAAGAGCAGGTCGCCGCCGTGCTGCGCACCTGCCACCGACTGCAGGTGCCGGTGGTCGCGCGGGGCGCGGGCACCGGCCTGTCGGGCGGCGCGATGCCGCACCGCCTGGGGGTGACGCTCAGCCTCGCCAAGTTCAACCGCATCCTGAAGGTCGACCCGTTCTCGCGCACGGCCGTCGTGCAATGCGGCGTGCGCAACCTCGCCATCAGCGAAGCGGCGGCACCGCACGGCCTCTACTACGCACCCGACCCGAGCAGCCAGATCGCCTGCACCATCGGCGGCAACGTGGCCGAGAACTCCGGCGGCGTGCACTGCCTGAAGTACGGCCTCACGGTGCACAACGTGCTGCGCGTGCGCGGCTTCACGATGGAAGGCGAGCCGGTCGAGTTCGGCTCCGAGGCGCTCGACGTGGCCGGGCTCGACCTGATGGCGCTGATGGTGGGCAGCGAAGGCATGCTGGCCGTCGTGACCGAGGCGACCGTGAAGCTCGTGCCCAAGCCACGCCTCGCGCGCTGCATCATGGCGAGCTTCGACGACATCCGCCGCGCGGGCGACGCGGTGGCGGCCATCATCGGGGCCGGCATCATCCCCGCGGGGCTGGAGATGATGGACAAGCCGATGGTCGCCGCCGTCGAAGACTTCGTGCACGCCGGCTACGACCTCGATGCCGCGGCCATCCTGCTGTGCGAGAGCGACGGCACGCCGGAAGAAGTGGCCGAGGAGATCGGCCGCATGCAGGACGTGCTGATCGAAAGTGGCGCGACCCGCATGGAAGTGAGCCGCGACGAGGCCCAGCGCCTGCGCTTCTGGAGCGGCCGGAAGAATGCCTTCCCCGCGAGCGGGCGCATCAGTCCCGACTACATGTGCATGGACTCGACCATCCCGAGGAGGCGCCTGGCCGACATCCTGATCGCCATCGCCGAGATGGAAAAGAAGTACATGCTTCGCTGCGTGAACGTCTTCCACGCCGGCGACGGCAACCTGCACCCGCTGATCCTCTTCGATGCCAACGACCCCGACCAGCTACGCCGCTGCGAGCTCTTCGGCGCCGACATCCTGGAGACCAGCGTGGCCATGGGCGGCACCGTGACCGGCGAGCACGGCGTGGGCGTGGAGAAGCTCGGCTCGATGTGCGTGCAGTTCTCGTCGGCCGAGCGGGCGCAGATGTTTGGCGTGAAGCACGCGTTCGACCCGGCGGGGCTCCTGAACCCTGGCAAGGTCATCCCTACGCTGCACCGTTGTGCCGAGTACGGAAAGATGCACGTCAAGAAAGGGCTCTTGCCCTTCGCTGAGCTGCCGCGCTTTTAAGCACCTACCCGGCTCATGCCGGGCCCCGTTCCTATAATTCCGTCCCCCAAAGGAGGCGGGCGTTCGTGCGTCTGTCCAACGAAGACGAGCCTGAGAAGCCCGAGCCATGACCCCCGACTTCAAGCCCACCGAGATCGAGCGCGCCGCCCAGGCCGCGTGGAAAGCCGCCGACGCCTATCGCGTGACCGAAGACGCGAGCAAGCAGAAGTTCTACGCCTGCTCGATGCTGCCCTACCCGAGCGGCAAGCTGCACATGGGCCATGTGCGCAACTACACCATCAACGACATGCTCACGCGCCAGTTGCGCATGAAGGGCATGAACGTGCTGATGCCCATGGGCTGGGACGCCTTCGGCCTGCCCGCGGAAAACGCCGCCATCAAGAACAAGGTGCCGCCGGCCAAGTGGACCTACGACAACATCGCCTACATGAAGGGCCAGATGCAGGCCATGGGGCTGGCCATCGACTGGAGCCGCGAGATCGCCACCTGCTCGCCCGACTACTACCGCTGGAACCAGTGGCTGTTCCTCAAGATGCTGAAGGCCGGCATCGCCGAGCGCCGCACGCAGGTCGTCAACTGGGACCCGGTCGACCAGACCGTGCTCGCCAACGAGCAGGTGATCGACGGCAGGGGCTGGCGCTCGGGCGCGCCGGTCGAGAAGCGCGAGATCCCCGGCTATTACCTCAACATCACCCGCTATGCCGAGGAACTGCTCGAGTTCGTGACGCACAAGCTGCCCGGCTGGCCCGAGCGCGTGAAGCTGATGCAGGAGAACTGGATCGGCAAGAGCGAGGGCGTGCGCTTCGCCTTCACGCACAGCATCGCCGGCCCCGACGGCAAGCTGATCCAGGACGGCAAGCTCTACGTCTTCACCACGCGCGCCGACACCATCATGGGCGTGACCTTCGCCGCCGTGGCGCCCGAGCACCCGCTGGCCGCGCATGCCGCCCGTGCGAATCCGGCGGTCGCGGCCTTCATCGAAGAATGCAAGACCGGTGGCACGACCGAGGCCGAACTCGCCACGCAAGAAAAGAAGGGCGTTCCCACGGGCTTGCACGTCTCGCACCCGATCACCGGTGAAGCGGTGCCGGTGTGGGTCGGCAACTACGTGCTGATGAGCTACGGCGACGGCGCGGTGATGGGTGTGCCGGCGCACGACGAGCGCGACTTCGCCTTCGCCAAGAAGTACGGGATCGACATCCTGGAGGTGGTGCACGTCGACGGCGAGCAGTACAGCTACGACCACTGGCAGGACTGGTATGCCGACAAGCAGCGCGGCGTGACCATCAACTCCGACAACTTCAGCGGCTTGAAGTACCAGGACGCGGTGAACGCGGTCGCCAAGGCGCTGGCCGCCAAGGGCCTGGGCGAGAAGAAGACCACCTGGCGCCTGCGCGACTGGGGCATCAGCCGCCAGCGTTACTGGGGCACGCCCATCCCCATCATCCACTGCGACGAGCACGGCCCGGTGCCGGTGCCCGAGCGCGACCTGCCGGTCGTGCTGCCGGAAGACGTGGTGCCCGACGGCAGCGGCAACCCGCTGAACAAGAACGAAGCCTTCCTCGCCTGCAAGTGCCCGGTCTGCGGCAAGCCCGCACGCCGCGAGACCGACACGATGGACACCTTCGTCGACAGCTCGTGGTACTTCATGCGCTACTGCGACGCGAAGAACGACAAGGCCATGGTCGGCGCCGGCACGCAGTACTGGATGCCGATGGACCAGTACATCGGCGGCATCGAGCACGCGATCCTGCACCTCTTGTACGCCCGCTTCTGGACCAAGGTGATGCGCGACCTCGGCCTCGTGAAGGTCGACGAGCCCTTCACGAAACTGCTCACGCAGGGCATGGTGCTCAACGAAGCCTTCTCGCGCACCGACGGCGGCAAGGAGTACTTCTGGGCCCACGAGCTCGACATCGTGCGCGATGAACACGCCCACGTGGTCTCGGCCACGCTCAAGGCCGACGGCAAGCCGGTGACCTACGAGGGCTGGACGACCATGTCCAAGTCCAAGAACAACGGCGTCGACCCGCAGGACCTGATCGAGCGCTACGGCGCCGACACCGCGCGCCTCTTCGTCATGTTCGCCTCGCCGCCCGAGCAGACGCTCGAGTGGAACGACGCCGGCGTCGACGGTGCGCACCGCTTCCTGCGCCGCGTATGGAACTACGCCGCGAAGAACGCCGAAGCGCTGCGTGCCACCGGCGACCACAGCGGCGACGGGCCCGAGGCCAAGGCGCTGCGCCGCGAGGTGCACACGGTGCTGCGGCAGATCACCTACGACTACGAGCGCATGCAGTACAACACCGTGGTCTCCGGTGCGATGAAGCTGCTCAACGCGCTCGAAGGCTTCAAGGTCGGCGCGCCGGCGGTGATCCGAGAGGCCTTCGGCATCCTGCTGCGCGCGCTCTACCCCGCCTGCCCGCACATCACCTGGCAGCTCTGGCAGGACCTGGGCTATGCCACCGTGCACGGCGACCTGCTCGACGCGCCCTGGCCGCAGGTCGACGAGGCCGCGCTGGTGCAGGACGAGATCGAGCTCGTGCTGCAGGTCAACGGCAAGCTGCGCGGGGCCATCAAGGTGCCGGCGGGGGCCGACAAGACCACGATCGAGTCCACGGCGCTCGCGAACCCGGACTTCATCCGCTTCGCCGAAGGCAAAGCGCCTAAGAAGATCATCATCGTTCCTGGCCGGCTGGTGAACGTGGTGGTGGGTTGATGCCTTCCCGTCATTCCCGTGCACGCGGGAATCCACCCCTTGAGCGGCTCGTGGATGCCCGCGTTCGCGGGCATGACGGCACTCGCCGTGGTGTCATCCTGCTCGCCATGAGCGCCCTTGCCGTCGGCTGCGGCTTCCAGCTTCGCCGGGCGCCCGAGCTGCCCTTCAAGTCGATCTACCTGTCGGGCTTCAAGCCGCACTCGCCGCTGGCCGAAGAGCTGCGCCGCCAGCTCGCGACCAGCACCACCACCCGCGTGGTCGAGGCTCCCGCGCAGGCCGAGGTCATCCTCGATGGCCAGGCCGACAAGCGCGACAAGGGCGTGGTCGTCTCGACTGCGGCGGGCGAAGTGCGCGAGCTGCAGTTGCGCCTGCACCTGCAGTTCAGGCTGGTCACGGTGGCCGGCAAGGAGCTGATCCCGTCGACCGCGATCGTGCTCAACCGCGACATGACCTACAACGAGCGCGACGCCCTGGGAAAGGAGCAGGAGGAAGAGATGCTCTACCGCGCCATGCAGAGCGACATCGCGAACCAGGTCTTGCGACGGTTGGCAGCGGTGCGTTCCATTCAGTGAGCCCCAAGGTCCGGGCGGCGCCCGGCCCGTCCCCCAAGGGGATCAAGGAAACTTGGGGCGGCTCGACGTTTCCTTGAGAGAATCACCGCCCATGCAGGTACGCGCCGACCAGCTCTCCGCCCATCTCGCCAAGGGGCTGCGCCCGCTCTACGTCGTCCACGGCGAGGAGGCGCTGCTGGCGCAGGAAGCGACCGACGCCATCCGTGCCGCCGCGCGCGCCGCGGGTCACACCGAGCGCCAGGTGCACACCGTCGCCGGCGCGCACTTCGACTGGAGCGGCCTGCTCGGCGCCTCGCAGGCGATGAGCCTCTTTGCCGACAAGCAGCTCATCGAGATCCGCATTCCTTCCGGCAAGCCGGGCAAGGAGGGTTCCGAAGCCCTGCAGCGCTATTGCGAGACCCTG
>DASWSY010000060.1:0-3302 GCA_036402415.1 Rhizobacter sp.
TGCAATGGTGGGCGGCGTGCTGCTCGGCCTGATCGAAGCCATGGGCGCCGGCTACATCGGCGACCTGACCGGCGGCATCCTGGGCAGCCATTACCAGGACATCTTCGCCTTCATCGTGCTCATCCTCGTGCTCACGCTGCGCCCGCAGGGCCTGCTCGGCGAGCGCGTGGCCGACCGGGCGTGAGGAGCGAGCGATGAACCTCAGAGACAACAAGCTCATCACTTTCATCATCGCCGGCGTGCTGCTGGCGATCATGCCGCTGATCGCGCAGCAGTTCGGCAACGCCTGGGTGCGCATCATCGACATCGCGCTGCTCTACGTGCTGCTGGCACTCGGCCTCAACATCGTGGTGGGCTACGCCGGCCTGCTCGACCTCGGCTACGTCGCGTTCTACGCGGTGGGTGCCTACATGATGGGGCTGCTCGCTTCGCCGCACCTGTCGCAGACCTTCCCCGGCTTCGCCGCGACCTTTCCGAACGGGCTGCACACGCCGCTGTGGCTGGTGATCCCGCTCGGGGCGCTGCTCGCGGGCGTCTTCGGCGTGCTGCTCGGTGCGCCCACGCTCAAGTTGCGCGGCGACTACCTTGCCATCGTCACGCTCGGCTTCGGCGAGATCATCCGCGTGTTCCTCACCAACCTCGACGCGCCGGTCAACGTCACCAACGGTCCCAAGGGCCTGAGCCAGATCGATTCGTTCAAGGTGCTGGGCTACGACTTCGGAAAGACGCACAGCCTCTTCGGCATCGAGATCCCCTCGGTCACCGGCTATTACTACCTCTTCCTCGCGCTCGTGATCGTGAGCGTGATCATCTGCCACCGCCTGGAGCAGTCGCGCATCGGCCGTGCGTGGATGGCGATCCGCGAAGACGAGGTGGCCGCCAAGGCCATGGGCATCAACACCCGCAACATGAAGCTGCTCGCCTTCGGCATGGGCGCCACCTTTGGCGGTGTCTCGGGCGTGCTCTTTGCGAGCTTCCAGGGCTTCGTGTCGCCCGAATCCTTCAGCCTGCACGAGTCGGTGATGATCGTGGCGATGGTGGTGCTGGGCGGCATCGGCCACATCCCCGGTGTGATCCTCGGTGCCTTGCTCCTCGCGGCGCTGCCCGAGGTGCTGCGCCACGTGGCGGGCCCCTTGCAGCAGATGACCGACGGCCGGCTCGATGCGGCCATCCTGCGCCAGCTCCTGATCGCCTTCGCGATGATCGCCATCATGCTGTCGCGGCCCCGAGGCTTGTGGCCCGTGCCCGAACACGGGCGAATCCGGCCGGGCTCGCCCGACCAGGACCCGGCACCGAAGGGGACCCTGTCATGAGCACCCAGATCCCTCAGAACACTCCCAACCCGGGAACGCCGGTGCTCGAAGTGGCCAACGTCTCCAAGCGCTTCGGCGGCCTGCAGGCCCTGAGCGACGTGGGCATCCGCATCATGCCGGGTCAGGTGTACGGCCTGATCGGCCCCAACGGGGCCGGCAAGACCACCTTCTTCAACGTGATTACTGGGCTGTACACGCCCGACTCGGGCAGCTTCCAGCTCGGCGGCCAGCCTTACAAGCCGTCGGCGGTGCACGAGGTGGCCAAGGCCGGCATCGCGCGCACCTTCCAGAACATCCGCCTCTTCGCCGACATGACGGCGCTCGAGAACGTGATGGTCGGCCGCCATGTGCGCACGGCGTCGGGCCTGGTCGGCGCGGTGTTCCGCACCGGCGGCTTCAAGGCGGAAGAAGCCGCCATCGCCAAACGCGCACAGGAGCTGCTCGACTACGTGGGCATCGGCCGCTATTCCGAGTTCAAGGCCCGCACGCTGAGCTACGGCGACCAGCGCCGTCTCGAGATCGCACGCGCCCTGGCCACCGACCCCAAGCTGATCGCCCTCGACGAGCCCGCCGCCGGCATGAACGCCACCGAGAAGGTGGTGCTGCGCGAGCTGATCGACCGCATCCGCAAGGACGGCCGCACCATCCTCCTGATCGAGCATGACGTGAAGCTCGTGATGGGCCTGTGCGATCGCGTGACCGTGCTCGACTACGGCAAGCAGATCGCAGAAGGCACTCCCGCCGACGTCCAGAAGAACGAAAAGGTGATCGAGGCCTACCTCGGCGCCGGCCACAAGGCGCACTGACCATGACGACGACCCTCCTGAAAGTGAACGGCCTGAAAGTGGCCTATGGCGGCATCCAGGCCGTGAAGGGCGCATCGTTCGAGGTGCGCGAAGGCGAACTGGTGAGCCTGATCGGCGCCAACGGCGCCGGCAAGACCACCACGCTCAAGGCCATCACCGGCCTGCAGCCCGTGGGCGACGGCGACATCGAGTTCCTCGGCCGCAGCGTCAAGGGCCAGGGCTCCTGGGACCTGGTCAAGCAGGGCCTCGTGATGGTGCCCGAGGGCCGCGGCACCTTCACCCGCATGTCGATCACCGAGAACCTGCAGATGGGCGCCTTCGTGCGCAACGACAAGGAGATCGATGCCGACATCGACAAGGTCTTCGGCATCTTTCCGCGCCTCAAGGAGCGCCGCAACCAGCTCGCCGGCACCATGTCAGGTGGCGAGCAGCAGATGCTGGCCATGGGCCGTGCGCTGATGGCGCGCCCCAAGGTGCTGTTGCTCGACGAGCCCTCGATGGGACTGTCGCCCATCATGGTCGACAAGATCTTCGAGGTGGTGGCCGACATCGCCAAGCAGGGCGTGACCATCCTGCTGGTGGAGCAGAACGCGAAGCTGGCGTTGCAGGCCGCGCACCGCGGTTATGTGATGGATTCCGGTCTCATCACGATGAGCGGACAAGCGCAGGCAATGCTGGACGATCCGAAGGTGCGTGAAGCCTATCTCGGCGAAGGCTGACCCGCTCTTAACGCATCAGGAACCGCCCCGGACGAATGCTTCGCCGGGGCGGTTTTTTTTTGCCCGGCGCCCCCGGTCACGCGCATTTCGCGCCGATGGCATAATCATCCGACGCGCTGCGGCAAGAGACCGCAGCCTGACATTCAACAAAGGAGCACACCATGCAGTTCGCGATTCCGCCCGCAGCCATTGCTGCCGTTCCCGTAGCCAACAGCGACGCGTATTTCCCGGTCCACCGCATTTATTGCGTCGGCCGCAACTACGCCGAGCATGCAAAGGAGATGGGCGGAACCGGACGCGAGGCGCCGTTCTTCTTCATGAAGCCGGCCGACGCCGTCCTGCCGGTCGCGCCGGGCAGCACCGGCGAGATGCAGTATCCGGGCATGACATCCGATTTGCATCACGAGATCGAACTCGTGGTCGCCATCGGCAAGGGCGGCAGCAACATCGCCGCCGCGGACGCG
>DASWSY010000061.1:0-3906 GCA_036402415.1 Rhizobacter sp.
AAAGCCGCAGGCCCGGCAGGGCGCTGCGGCTCGTGGCGCGGTGAAAAGGCCTCAGGTGCCGACCACGCCGCCGTCGTTCTTCCAGATCACGACCGTGGCCGAGCGCGGCCGCCCGCCGGCGGCCTCGGGCCACTGACAGAACGCGAGCGGGTCGGCCTCGGGCGTGGCCGCCGGGCGGCGCGGGTGGTTGCCGTACTCGCCTGGGTGCTGCACGTTGATGAACATGGTTTTCTGGTCAGGTGTCCAGGTGATGCCGGTGATCTCGCAGCCCGAGGGGCCGACGAGGAAGCGCCGGATCTCGCGCGTGCGCGGGTCGGCCACCAGCATCTGGTTGTTGCCCATGTTCGCGTAGTTGCCGGTGTTCGAGAAGTTGCCGTCGGTCTGGATCCACAGCCGGCCGTTGGCATCGAAGGCGAGACCGTCGGGGCTGTTGAAGAGGTTGCCGGCGTTGATGTTCGACGACCCCGCCTGCAGGCCGCCGGCCGGGTGCGCCGGGTTGCCGGCGAGCACGAAGAGGTCCCACTCGAAGGTCAGGGCCGCGGCGTCGTTGCCGGCTTCGCGCCAGCGCACGATCTGGCCGTAGATGTTGCTCGCGCGCGGGTTGGCTTCGTCGGGCGTGCTGCGGCCGCTGTTGTTGGTCAGCGTGAGGTAGACCTCGCCGGTGCTCGGGTGCACCGTGACCCACTCGGGGCGGTCCATCGGCGTGGCGCCCACGGCGTCGGCGGCAAGGCGGGTGTTGACCAGCAGCTCACCCATGTCGGCGTACAGGTCGGCCAGCGTGCCGCCGGCCGTGCGCGGGGTGGTGAGCACGAGCGGGATCCACTCGCCGGTGCCCATCATGTCGTTGGCCGTCGCGCCGGCGCCGAAGCGGGCGACGTACAGCGTGCCGCTCTCGAGCAGGTTGCGGTTGAGCTGCGGCGTGGCCGGGTCGTGGCGGCCGTCGGAGACGAACTTGTAGACGTAGTCGTTGGCCTGGTCGTCGCCCATGTAGACCACCACGCGCCGGTCGGCGGCGAGCGTCTGCGCGGCGTTCTCGTGCTTGATGCGGCCGAGCGCGGTGCGCTTCTTCGGCGCCGACGAGGGGTCGAAGGGGTCGATCTCGACGATCCAGCCCATGCGGTTGCTCTCGTTGGGCTCGGCGGCGTAGTCGAAGCGGCGGTCGTGCAGCTCCCAGCGGTAGCCCGACTGCGCGGCCGGGATGCCGTAGCGGCGCTGGTTGGCGTTGCGCGTGTCGGCGCCGGCGGTGGTGCCGAAGTAGCCGTTGAAGTTCTCTTCGCAGGTGAGGTAGGTGCCCCACATCGTGTAGCCGTTGCCGCAGTTGTTCAGCGTGCCCAGCACCACCTCGCCCGACGGGTCGGCGCTGGTGCGCATGAGCGGGTGGCCGGCGGCCGGCCCGGTGATGACCATCGGCGTGTTGCCGTGGATGCGGCGGTTGTAGGCCGAGGGGATCACCACCTGCCAGGCGCCGTTGACGCGGCGCACGTGCGCGACGGAGACACCGTGCCCGTGCTGGCCCTTGCGCACGTGGTCCAGCGACCAGGGCGTGGCGCCGGAGCGGATGTCGGGCGTGTAGAAGAACTCGTCGTTGATGTACTCGTGGTTCATCACGAGCAGGCCTTCGGTGCTGCTGCCGTTGATCGGGAAGAAGTGCATCCCGTCGTGGTTGTCGCCGAACTGCAGGCGTTGCGCTTCCGCGTCTTCGCCGGCATCGCCGCGCCAGGCGGGCGAGTTGGGGAAGAGCGGGTCGCCCCAGCGACAGAACACCGCCGAGCTGTAGCCCGCGGGCACGGTGATGGTGTCGCCGCTGTTGGTGGGCACGGCGGTGAAGCCCAGCATGACGGGCGGGGCGGCTTCGTCATCGTTGCCGCCGCCGCAGGCCGAGAGGCTGCCGCCGAGGAAGCCCACCGCGCCGACCGCGAGGCCGGCCTTCAGGAAGCCGCGGCGCGAGCGCACTTGCGCCGCGACGTCGTTGAAATGGGTGTTGCCGGACGCATTGGTGGGAATGTCGTCGGAATCGAAGCTCATCTGGGGTCCTTTGAGGTCAATGTCGTTCAGTGCGCATGTCTCCCTGAACTCGCCCGGGATGATGGAAGTGCTCGATGCCGAAACCGTGTCGGGCTGGTGACCGATTCGTGTCGACGGCGTGGCGGCGCCGTGACGGTGTCACGATTCGAGACGCAAAAAAACCTGTGCCGGCTTGCGCCGGCACAGGTTGGAGGGGGAGGGCGTGTCGCCGAAGCGGCGACGGCCGGTCAGCGCAGGAGCCTGCCGCCGCTGCTGATCACGGTCACTTCGACGAAGCGCGAGCCCACGCGGTTGTCGCCACCGAAGTTGATCTTGAAGCCGCCGGCGTCGAAGTCGCGCATCTCGGCAAGCTGCTGCAGCACACGCTCGCGGCTCGGGTCGGCCCGCGAGCGTTTCACCGCCTCGACCAGCACCTTGGCGGCGATGAAGCCTTCCATGCTGGCGTACGAGATGGTCTTGGTCGGCTGGTGCTGCTTCATCGCGGCATGGAACTCGCGCACCACCGGCACCGGCGAGCTCATGTTGTAGGGGTAGGGCATGACCTGCGAGATGCCCACGCCGCGGGCCAGCTCGTCGCCGGTGTTCTTCAACAGCTCCTTGAAGTTGACGACCGAGATGCTGAAGAGGCGGGCGCGGTTGCCGCTGTCGCGCAGCTTCTTGATGAGGGCCGACGAGGCGCGGTTCACCGCCACCATGATCACCGCGTCGGGCTTGGCATCGCCGATCGCCTTGGCGGCCGCGTCGATGTCATCGGGCTTGGTGCGGTCGTAGTGGCCGGTGGCGACGGCCTTGAGGTTGAGTTTCTCCAGCGCGCGCTCGGCGCCGATCAGGCCGCCCTTGCCGAAACCGTCGTTCTGATAGAAGACCGCGAACTTGCGCAGGCCGAGCGTGTAGAGGTGTTCCACCATCTTGGCCGTTTCGTCGGGGTAGCTGGCGCGGATGTGGAAGAGGTAGGGGTTCACCGGCACGCGCAGCTCCTCAGCGCCGGTGTAGGGCGCGAGCAGGGCGATGCGGTTGTCGGAAAGGATGTTGGCCTTGTTGAGCGCGGCGATGTTGGCCGTGCCGACGTAGCCGAAGAGCGCGACGGGGTTGTCCTTCTCCAGGATCTCCTTCGTGTGGGCGACGGTCGCGTCGGGCTTGTACGCATCGTCCTTCTGCACCACGCGGATCTTGCGGCCGTAGATGCCGCCCTTGGCGTTGACGCTGGCGAAGTACGCCGCCGCGCCGGCCGAGTATTCGTCGCCGGTGCCGGCGATCACGCCGGTGAGCGGCACCACCTGGCCGATCACCACTTCGGGCGCTGCGTGCGCGGTGAGGCTGCCGAAGGCCAGCGCGGCCGACAGCAGCGGAGCAAGGGAACAAGAGGCCAGTCGTCGAAGGTCAAGCATGGGTCGTACTCCATCGTTGTCCGGCTGGGTTGCCGTTTCTGGTGCGCCGCAGTCTAGGCGTGGCTGTGCGGTGTTCGCGCGCCGTTTTGAGGGGCCGGGCGTGATGCTCTGCACACGCGTCGAGGTTTTGAACGCGTGTTCTGCAGGGCGGGCGGCGTTGCGTGCGGTGGGCTGCGTGCCGCGCCGCGGTCGCGGTGCTGACACGGCAGTTTCACAGGCCGTTCCTAGCATGCGCGGCTTTCAACCCACAGGAACCACTTCATGTCGTACATCACCGATCGCCTGCGCGCCGAAGCCGCTGCCGCCAAGGGTCGCCAGGAGCCCCAAGCCGTGCCCGGCCAGATGTTCGAAGACGTGCTGCAGCACGCCACCGTCAAGCGCCGCTCGCTGCTCAAGGGCGGCTTCGGTGCGACCCTCGCCGCGGCGTTCGGAAGTGCTTCGCTCGTGGCCTGCGGCGGTGGCGGCGACGATGAACCGGGCACCAGCTATGGCG
>DASWSY010000062.1:0-10958 GCA_036402415.1 Rhizobacter sp.
CATGACGCAGATCAATACCGCGGCCTGCGACGCAGCCCAAGATGGCCGGCCATGGATTTCTCACACCCGCCCGAGAGCCTCGACCTGCAGCGCCGCGTGCGCGACATCATGGAGCGCCTGGTGCTGCCGTCCAACCGCGACTGGCACCGCTGGGCCGATGCCGGCGAATACCCGCTGGACGTGATCGAGCCGATCAAGGCCTGCGCAAAGGCCGAGGGCCTGTGGAACCTCTTCCTGCCCGGGCTGCGGCCCGACGAGCCGGGCACCCGCCTGTCGAACCTGGCCTACGCGCCGCTGGCCGAGATCATGGGCCGCGTGCCCTGGGCCTCGGAGGTGTTCAATTGCAGCGCGCCCGACACCGGCAACATCGAGCTGCTGCACCTGCACGCCTCGCCCGCGCAGCGCGAACGCTGGCTGCGCCCGCTGCTCGAAGGCACGATGCGTTCGTGCTACGCGATGTCGGAGCCCGACGTGGCCTCGTCCGACCCGACCAACCTCGAGACGAGCATCGTGCGCGAGGGCGACGAGCTCGTCATCAACGGGCGCAAGTGGTTCATCACCGGTGCGCTGCACCCGCTGTGCGAGCTGGTGGTGGTGATGGGCGTGTCCGACGGTTCGCCCGACGCGCCACGCCACAAGCGTCATTCGATCGCGCTCGTGCCGCTGAAGACCCCGGGCCTCACCATCGCGCGCAACATCCCCATCCTGCAGCACCACAGCGTCGAAGGCCATGTGGAGCTGGTGTTCCGCAACGTGCGCGTGCCGGCGAGCGCGCTGCTCGGCGAAGCGGGCGACGGGTTCGCGCTCGCGCAGGCGCGGCTCGGCCCGGGGCGCGTGCACCACTGCATGCGCACCCTCGGCCAGTGCGAGCTGGCACTCGAACTGATGGCCGAGCGGGCACTCGAGCGCCAGAGCTTTGGCCGCAGGCTCGCCGACTACGCCAACGTGCAGGACTGGATTGCCGAGAGCCGGGTCGAGATCGACCAGGCCCGGCTGCTGGTGCTGCAGGCCGCCTGGCGCATGGACGTGGCCGGCAACGCTGCCGCGCGCGTCGACGTGAGCGCGATCAAGCTCGTGGCCGCGCGTCTGCAGACGCGGGTGCTCGACCGCGCGATGCAGGTCTTCGGAGCGATGGGGCTCTCGCCCGACACGCCGCTCGCCTACCTGTACACCTGGGGCCGGGCGATGCGTTTCCTCGACGGCCCGGACGAGGTGCACCTGCGCACGGTGGCGCGCGCCGAACTGGACGCCGCCGGCAAACGGCGAGGAGCTGGCACGGCCCATTTCGTGCCACCAGCCCCTTTGGCGAGAGACGCCTCCCTCATGTGATTTGCGCGAGGCATACACGAGCACCGAAAACAGACGGTCTGGCAAATCACAATCAGGCCGCCTGAAAGACCACGCGAGCCTCTCGCGAACAGGCGCCCCTTGCATGGCATGCCAACAAAGTCACGGCGGTGTCGGCGTGCGTCGGCGTCTTCGCAACACCCGCGTCGCGAGCGCTCAGGGTGAACCCGCATCCATGGTCTTAGGGATGCTGCACGCCCGTTTTTGAATCAACAATATTGATTCGGCAAGGCGCCGCGCGCTGCGTGGCGAGCCCGATGCCCCACACACCGTCAAGAGGCACCCGATGAGCCAGTTGTTGTCCGGCATGGCATCTCCACTCGGGGCACCTGTGGCGCCGCGAAACCACGCCGATGAGCACGCGCGCAAGATGTCCAAACTCCTGATCGTCGACGACCATGCGCTGGTGCGCCTGGGCATCGTCACCAGCCTCGGTGCGATCGGCAACGCCGACCTCCAGCTCCTCGAAGCCAGCACGCTCCATGACGCGATGGAGCTCTACCGCAGCCAGCCCGACGTCGACCTCGTGCTGCTCGACCTCAACATGCCCGACTGCAAGGGCCTGCAGGGGCTGAAGCAGTTCCTCGAATCCTTCCCGCAGGCGCGCGTGGCCGTGATCAGCGGCACGCAGGACGAATTCGTCATCGGCCAGGTGCGCGCGCTGGGCGCGGTGGGCTACGTCACCAAGGGCCAGGCGCCGCGCGCGATGTGCGACACGGTGATGGGCCTGCTGGCCACGGCGCAAGGCGGCGTCACGGCACCCTTCCCGCGCTTCCCGAGCTCGTCGCGCTACGACCGGGTGGCCGAGCTGGGCCCGCGCCACCTGGAGATCCTCGAACTGGTGCTGTCGGGCTGCTCCAACCAGGAAATCAGCACCGCCACCGGCCTCTCGCTCGGCACCATCAAGAATTACGTCTCCACCATCCTGCTGGCGCTCGACGTGAAGTCGCGCTCGCACCTGATCAGCCTGTTCAGGTAAGTGTTCCAGCTCACGCCCGCCACCCTCGCCGGCGTCCCGCAAGCATCCACCGACGAAGGGCCCGAGCGCCGGCGCGAGAGGACCCGCGCCTCCCAGCTGATGAAGCTGATGCGCCAGAGCGACATCGCCGTGGCGGTGCTCGCAGGCCTGGCCGTCGCGTGCTGGCTCTCGTTCGCCGTCTGGACGCCGCTGCACCACGGCATCTGGGCGTGGGCGCTGATCGTCCATGGCGTGCAGGGGCTGCACGGCTTGCTCTACTGGGCGTTCAAGCGCGCCGGCCGCGCGGCCCTCGCCCACCCCGGCCCCTGGCTGCGCCACTGCGAGACGGTCGTGTTCCTGTCGGCCCTGAGCTGGGGCCTCGCGCCGCTGATGCTGCTGCAGGACGTGCGCTGGATCCCGCTCGTGCCCCTGGTGCTGGTGCTGCTGGGGCTGGCCGCCGTGGGGGCGCACCGGGTCGCGGCGCATCGGCTCACCATCTACCTCTGGCTCGTGCCGCTGCTGATGCCGGCCACCGCCTTCATGGCCTGGGTGGCCTCGCCCACCACGCTCGCCATCGCGCCGATGACCGGCGCCTTCCTGCTCGCCTGCCTCTACCTGGCCGCGGGCCGCCATCGCCTGCTGATGAAGGAGCTGCAGACCAAGCTCGACAACGACGCCCTGGTGCGCGCCTTGCGCCAGCAGGTGGTGCTGGTGGAGCAGGCCAACCGCGAGAAGAGCCGCTTCCTCGCCTCGGCCAGCCACGACCTGCGCCAGCCCATGCACGCACTGGGCCTCTTCACCGCCACGCTCGAGAAGCGCCTGCAGGGTACCGCGCTGCAGCCGCTGGTGAAGAACATGATCAGGTCGATCGACGCGCTGGAGCAGAGCTTCACCTCCATGCTCGACATCTCCAAGCTCGACGCCGGCGTGATCGAGCCCAATCTGCAGCCCTTCCCCATCCGCGACCTCTTCCGCGTGCTGCACATGCACTGCGCCGGCCAGGCCGAGGAGCTGGGCCTGGGCATCCGCTTCAAGGCCGGCGGCAAGATCGTGATGAGCGACGCGCACCTGCTGGAGCGCGTGCTGTCGAACCTGATCCACAACGCGATCCGCTACACCCAGGAAGGCGGCATCGTGGTGGTGGCGCGCACGCGCGCCGACGCCATCAGCATCGAGGTGTGGGACACCGGCATCGGCATCACCGCCGACGAGCTGCCCAAGGTCTTCGACGAGTTCTACCAGGTCGACAACCCCGGCCGCGACCGCTCGCGCGGGCTCGGCATGGGCCTGGCGATCGTCAAGCGTCTGGTGCTGCTGATGGGGCACCGGCTCGAGGTGTCGTCGAAGCCGGGCAAGGGCACGGTGTTCCGCATCCTCATCAAGGCCACGCCTTTCGACGAGATGGACAACATCGCCGTCGCCGCCGACACGGTGCCCTCACCCATCGACGAGAGCCGCACGCTGCTGCTGATCGACGACGAGGAAAGCATCCGCGTGGGCATGCGCGACCTGCTGCAGACCTGGGGCTACCAGGTGCTGACCGCCGCCACCATCCAGGAAGCGTGCACCGAGGTGAGGCGCCATGCCGGGGTGATCGACATCGTGATCTCCGACCTGCGCCTGGCCGACGGCGAAGACGGCATCGACGCCATCGAGCGCGTGCGCGCCGTCTACGGGGCCCCGCTGCCGGCGCTGCTCATCACCGGCGACACCTCGCCCGACGAGGTGAAGCGCGTGCACGGCAGCGGCCACCAGGTGCTCTTCAAGCCGGTGCGCACCAAGGAGTTGTACGCGGTGCTGCGCAGCGTGCCCTGACCCGGCATCCCCCTAGAACGTGGACACACCGCCTCACCTTGGTCACTTTGAGGCGTCATGAGCGGCTCCTAGCATCCGCTGCCATCTTCGAAAAGGGGACGTCCGTGGGGACCTTGCACCGCACCATCATGGTCGCCGCCGTGGCGCTGGCCACCCTCGCCGCCCAGGCGCAGGAGGGCCTGGCGCCGGCCAGCAGCTTCGCCCGCGACGCCCTCGCCCGCCACCGCGACGCCAACGGCCTGCTCGCCCTCAGCGCCGAGGGCCGCGCCCTCTACGAGCGCGACGTGATCAAGCTCGACGGCTACGCCTACTGCGGCCGCTCGATCGCACTGGCCGAGCAGGGCGAGTTCCGCCAGAGCATCCGCGCCGCCGCCAAGGCCCTGCACCTGGGCAGCACCCAGGACAACGAAGACCTTCGCTCGCTGGCCCAGCGCGACCTCGCCATCGCCTACAGCTACGCCGGCCTGCTCGACGAGGCCGAGAAGTTCGCCAATGGCGCCCTGGCGCTCAAGCCCAAGAACCCGCAGCAGGCCCACGCGCCCTCGCACAAGGTGCTGGGCGACATCGCGGCCCGTCGCGGCCGCTACGGCGACGCGGCCGAGGCCTACCAGCGCAGCCTGGCGCTCGCCAGCGAGCGATTCCGGCCCCTCGTGCTCGTGTCGCTCGCCAACGCCTACACCGCCGCGGGCCGGCCGACCGAAGCCCTGGCCCAGCTCGACACGCTGCCGCGCCCGCAGGCCGAGGCGCTCGGCCCCTTCTACCAGCGCAGCCGCGCCAACGCCCTGCTCGCAGCCGGCACCGCCGACCAGGCGCACGCGCTCTTCCAGCGCATCGCCACCGAGGCCAGCGGCAGCGATGCGCTCTACCACCGCCTGTGGGCCACCGAAGGCCTGGGCCGCGTCGAGCTGCGCCGTGGCAACCCCGCAGCCGCGCTCAAGGCCTACCTCGACACCGTGGCCATCGCCGAACAGTTGCGCGGCAAGTTCCAGAGCGACGAGTTCAAGACCGGCCTCTTCGGCGACATCCAGAAGGTCTTCGACACCGCCCTCGACCTCTCCATCTCGCAGCGCGAGTTCGACGCCGCCTGGGCGCTGTCGGAAGCCTCGCGTTCGCGCCAGCTCCTTGATGCCGTGCGCGACCGCGCCGCCGACACGCTTGCCACCGAGCGCATCTCGCTGGCCGAACTGCAGAAGCGCCTGTCGCCCGGTGAAGCGGTGCTGCAGTTCCACGTGCTGGAGCAGCGCAGCGTGGCCTGGCTCGTCACGCGCACCGGCCTGTCGGCCGCGGTCATCTCGCAGGGGCAGGCCGCGCTCGCACCGCTGGTCGAGAACTTCCGCAGCAGCGTGATCGAGCGCCGCCGCGACACCTCCACCCTGGCCGCGGGCCTGTACAAGGTGCTGCTCGCCGACGTGGACCTCGCGCCCGCGCAGCGCCTCTACGTCGTGCCGCACGGGCCGCTGCACTACCTGCCCTTCCAGGCCCTGCACGACGGGCGCGGCTACCTGATCGAGCGCAGCGCGCTCACCGTGTGGCCCTCGGCGGCCATCGGCGCACGCCTGCTCGCGCGCGGCAGCGTGCCGGCGCCGCAGCTCCTCGGCTTCGGCAACCCGAGCACCGACAAGAACGTGCCGCTGCCCGGCGCCGAGCGCGAGGTGCAACAGGTGGCCCGACTCTTCGCCGGCAGCGAAGTCTTCGTCAAGCAGGACGCCACGAAAGACCGCTTCAAGGCCAGCGCCGGCCGCCACAACATGGTCCACATCGCGGCGCACGCCGAGCTCGACGACGTGGACCCGCTCTTCTCGCGCATCCTCTTCGCCAGCACCGCGGCCGAGCCGGGGCTGCTGGAAGCGCGCGAGATCTACGGCCTCGACCTGCGCGGCGTGCGCCTCATCACCCTCTCGGCCTGCGAGAGCGGCCTGGGCCGCGTGGCCCGCGGCGACGAGATCGTCGGCTTCACCCGCTCGCTGCTCTCGGCCGGCGCCACGAGCATCGTCGCCTCGCTCTGGCCGGTGGCCGACGATTCCACCGACCTGCTGATGAACCGCCTCTACCGCGAACTCGCCGCCGGGCGTGACCTGATGGCCGGCATGCAGGCCGCTCAGCTCGAAGTGCAGAAGAACCGCCGCTACGCCCACCCCTTCTTCTGGGCGCCCTTCAACGTGATCGGCAACGGGCGCCTGCTGGTCGCCGGGGAGGCCGCACGATGAAGCGCTTCCTCGTCTCGTCGATCGCGCTCGCCGCCTGCGCTGCCGCCCACGCCCAGAGCGTCCCGTTGCGCAACGCGCCCGCGCCGGCCGCACCCGCGTCGGCACCGACGCTCGCCCCCACCACGCAAGGCCGCTTCCTGCTGAAGGAGGTGCGCTTCAGCCCCACCAAGGCCGTGCGCGCCGACGAGCTGCAGGCCGTCGTCAAGCCCTTCGTCGGCCGCGAGATCGATGCCACCGACCTCAGCGTGATCGCCACCGCCCTGCGGCAGCTCTACGAGCAGCGCGGCTTCGGCATGGCGGGCGTCGGCTACCCGCCGCAGGACCTCACCGCCGGCACGCTGCAGATCGCGATCGTGGAGCCACAGGTGGCGCAACTCAGCGTGGAAGCGCCGCCCAGGCCGCCGGTTTCGCGCGAGCGCACCACCCGCGTGCTCGAGGCCGCCGGCGTGCGCACCGGCGTGCCACTCGACCTGCAGGCGCTCGACCGCGCGATGTACACGCTCAACGACTGGCCCGGCGTCTCCGCCAAGGCCACGCTGCTGCCCACCGGCGACGAGGGGCTCTACAAGGTCAACGTGCAGACCGAGCGGCGCCGAGCGTGGGACGCGAGCATCGACGCCGACAACCATGGCTCCTCCGCCAGCGGCCGCTACCGCCTGGGCACGCTGCTGCGCTGGAACAACCCCGCCGGCATCGGCGACAACCTCGACCTGCGCCTCATGGCCTCGGGCGGTGCCGGCACCACCGTCGGCCGCCTCGGCTACGAGATGCCCATCGGCCCCACGCCCTGGCGCGCGGGCATCGGCGTCTCGCGGGTGGGCTACGAGCTGAGCGAGGAGTTCGCAGGAGCCACCGGCAGCGCCAACGTCGTCGACGCCTCGGTGTCCTACCCGGTGCTGCGCGGCCGCGACCGCAACCTCGTGACGCGCCTGGCGGTGCAGCACAAGAAGCTCGAAGACGACATTGCCGGCACCATCACGTCCGACAAGTCCATCACCGCGCTCGACGCCACGCTGGCCTTCGAGTCGCGCGACGCGCACTGGGGTGGTGGCTTCAACGGCGGCAGCGTCGGCATGATGGCCGGGCGGCTGAACTACGACAGCGAAGCGCCCGCCGGCGCACCGAACGGCAAGTTCGCCAAGCTGAGCCTGCAGGCCTCGCGCCTTCAGGCCATCGGGCGCGGCTTCACGCTGCTCGCCGGCCTGGCCGGCCAGTGGACCGACAAGGCGCTCGACAACGCCGAGCGTTTCACCCTCGGCGGTGACCGGGGCGTGCGCGCCTACCCGGTCGCCGAAGGCGCGAGCGACGTCGGTGCCGTGGTCAACCTCGAACTGCGCAAGTGGTTCGACCCGGCCTGGAGCGCCTACACCTTCTACGACTGGGGCCAGGGCCGCGACAAATCGCAAGACGCCCTCACCGGCGATCGCACCCGCACGCTGCGCGGCTACGGCCTGGGCGTGCAGTTCACCCACCCGGAGTGGTTCACGCTGAAGGCCAGCCTCGGCCTGCGCGGCACGGAGCCCGTGCGCTCCGAACCCGACAACCCCAAGGCACGTCTGCTGGTGCAGGTGCAACGCTCGTTCTGACGATCCCAGGAGGCACCGACATGCGCACCCCCTCGTTCTCCTACTCCCCGATCGCCCTCTGCGCGCTGCTCGCGCTCGGCGCCCTGCCGGTCCACGCCCAGGTCACCGCCAACACCTTGCCCGTGGTGCGCCCCGGCGGCGCGGTCATCAACGCCACGGTCGGCGCGCCGGCCGGCAACACGCTGGCCATCACGCAGACACCGAGCGCGAGCAACCGTGCGCTGATCGAGTGGTCGAGCTTCTCCATCGGCAGCGCCGCTCGTGTCGCCATCACGCAGCCGAACGCGCAGAGCCTGCTCGTCAACCGCGTCACCGGCTCGGGCAGCGGGCCGAGCGCGAGCGAGATCCACGGCAGCCTCACCGCCAACGGCCGCGTGCTGCTCGTCAACCCGGCGGGCGTGATGTTCGGCTCGAGCGCGCGGGTCAGCACCGGCTCGCTGGTGGCCAGCGCCCTCGACCTCGACGCCTCGATGACCGGCAACACCTACGCGGGCCTCGTCGGCAACCAGGGCGACATCGCGCTCTCGGGCGGCGTGGGCGGCGTGACCATCGCCACCGCCAACGACCCGCGTGCACCGCAGATCCAGGTCACCGAAGGCGGCTCGATCGTGCTGGTGAGCCAGGCGCAGGTCGAACACCACGGCGTGATCTCGGCGCCGCGCGGCGAGATCAATCTCAGCACGAACTCCACCGCCACGCTGCGTGCCGTGGGCACGAGCGGCTTCGTGCAGGTGGCACAGGCCACGCCGTCGGAGCCGCAGTCGAGCAGCGTCGTCACCGGGCTCGGCTCGCAGACGCTCGCCGCCGGCGGGCGCATCGTGATCGGCGGCCAGCCGCGCGAGGAAGGCAGCGCACGTGGCGACAACCTCAGCATCGCCGGCCTGCTGAGCACCGCCTCGACGAGCGGCGATGGCGGCAGCATCCACATCGACGCCGGCGCCCGCGGCACACTCGGCATGGCCGATGCGCGCGTGACCGCCGCCAGCAGCAGCGCCACCGGCGGGCAGGTCACCCTGCTTGGCAACAACATCACGCTGCAGCGCGGTGAACAGGCCGCGCCCGAGGTGATCGTCGACGGCGCGACCGGCGGCGGGCGCATCTCGATCGGCGACACGCGCACGCGCGCGGTGACGGTCAACGACGGCACGCTGCTGTCGGCCGACGCCACGCGCAACGGCCACGGGGGTGAGATCTTGCTGCGCGCGATGTTCGAAGACCCGCTGGCCTCGCTGCCGGTCGCGCGGCTGGACTTCGGCGTGACCGAGTCCTACGGCGTGCTGCGCGCCAGAGGCGGCATCGAAGGCGGCAACGGCGGGCACATCGAGACCTCCGGCATGGCGGTGACGACCGCGCTGGCCGACGCCGGCGGCGTGGTGTTCAAGCGCGGCACGCACGACGCCAGCGCCCGCGCGGCCGGTAGCAGCGCCGGCCGCTGGACGCTCGACCCCTACAACGTGACCATCTCCAACGCCGCGCCGCAGGACGTGTCGGGCAGCTTCGAGCCGATCGGCCCGGGCGCCAACGTGCAGGCAAGCGACATCGCTGCCGCGCTCAACGCCGGCACCAGCGTGGTGATCTCCACCGAGGCCGGCGGCGCGGGCACGCAGGCCGGCAACATCACCGTCGCCCCAGGCACCACCATCACCCGCAGCACCGGCACGGCGCCCACCACGCTCACGCTGCGGGCCAACAGCAACATCGTCGTCGACGGCACGACCCTCGACGCGTCGGGCGCCGGGCCGGTCAACCTGGTGCTGCACGCCGACGTCGACGGCAACGGCAGCGGCAGCATCGCCGTCCTCAACTCCAGCATCTCCACCGGCGGCGGCGCCGTCACCGCCGGCGGCGGGCTCGACCTCGCGACCGGCTACGCACGCGGCGATGCGTCGAACTCGGCCGTCGCCATCTTCAACAGCAGCATCGACACGACCAGCAGCCTGACCGGCACCGCCGGCGACATCACGCTGCGCGGCCGTGCCGCCGCCTCGCCAGGTGCCCCCGCCGGCGTGCGGCTCGACGGCATCTTCAGCTTCGGCAACCTCACTGTCGACGGCCGGGCCAGCCACGGCACCGCGGTCCTGCTCAACGGCGCCAGCCTGCAGGGCTCGGGCAACATCGACATCCGCGGCATCGCCACCCGCACCGACACCCTCACCGCCAGCCTCACGGGCATCGAGGCCGACGGCACGCGCATGGTGATCGGCACGGACACCCTCACCCTCGCCGGGCGCGGCGACGACGCCAACCTCTTCCCGAGCGGCGCCGTCGGCCTGCGCATCGGCGACCTCGAGATCGCAAGCGCCGGCACCTCCGCCGGCACGGTGAGGCTGGTCGGTCAATCGACCGGCGGCTCCGTCGCCCCGGGCATCCAGGTGGTGCCATCGGCCAGCACCGGTCTCGTCATCGAAGACGACGGCAGCCCCGCCAACGTCAACCTGGTGCTGGGCGCACTGTCCGACGTGCGCGCCGCGTCGCTGGAGCTCGGCGTGGCCGGCGTGCCGCCGACCATCAACGTCTCCGGCACCGTCAACATCCGCCCGCTCGGCGTGAGCGGCACCAGCGGCGACCTGGTCGAGCAGGCCACGGTGCCCATCACCATCATCCCGCGCGGCTCCAACGCCGGCGCGGGCACCTTCACCGTGCAATCGGAGCTGCTGGCCACGGGCGGCATCTCGGCCGCCGGCGGCATCGTGGTCGGCTCGCGGGCCCACACCGGCGCGATCGTGCTCGACACCAACGCCTTCCCCGCCGCCACGGCACCGGCTCGGTTGACGCTCCAGAACGAAGGCACCGGCACGGCCGGCATCAGCCTCGGAGCCGGCAACAACGCCGGCTCGCTCGGCCTGCTGAGCGCCGGCAACATCGGCCAGGCCGGCGCCTTCACGGTCCAGGACCTGGTGATCCGCGGGGGCACGGCCAGCACCGTCACGCTCGACAACGCGGCCAACCAGATCAACGGCGTGCTGGCCTTCGACCCGCCGGCGTCGCTCAGCGTGCGTGTCGCCGGCGACCTGACCGTCGACGCGGCTACCGCAGCGGCCTACG
>DASWSY010000063.1:0-3027 GCA_036402415.1 Rhizobacter sp.
CTGGAACAGCACGTGGAAATACACCCCGCCGTGCTGCCAGCGCGCCATGGCGAAGAGCAGCGCCGCCAGGCCGACGGCGCCGGTCAGCAGCGCCATCAGCGCCGACAACCGGTCGGCCACCAGCACGATGCCGAAGGGCACCGGCCAGTTGCCCGGCAGGTAGACGCCGAAGGCGGCCGGCGACTCGCGCTGCGCCACGGCGGCGAGCAGCGCCGCGGCGATGGCCAGGCCCAGCGCCGTCGACAGCACGTTGAGCGCCGCCTTCAAGTCGCGCCGGCGCTCGCCCATCAGCAGCATCAGCGCCGCGGTGCCGAGCGGCAGCAGCACCGGCGCCACGACCAGGTGTTCGGCCGCCATCATGGGCGCTCCTCCTGCCCGTCGACGTGGTCGCCGCCCGACAGCCCGCGCAGCGCGAGCAGCACCACGAGGAACAAGGCCGTCGTCGCGAAGCCGATCACGATGGCGGTGAGCACCAGCGACTGCGGCAGCGGGTCGGTGTAGTTGACGAGATCGGCCGCCACGCCCGGGCGCACGATCGGCTCGCGGTCGACCGACAGGCTGCCGACGCTGAAGATGAAGAGGTTGACCGCATACGACAGCAGCGCCAGGCCGATCAGCACCTGGAAGGTCCGCGGCCGCAGCACCAGCCACACGCCTGCGCCCGTCATGACGCCGATCGCGATCGAGATCACCACTTCCATCAGACGGCCCTCCCTTCGGGTGCGGGCCCGCCATGGCGGCGGCGGCGCGAACGCAGCGACTGGTGCGCGATGGCCGTCAGCAGGAGCAGCGTGGAGCCCACCACGACCGCGAACACGCCCAGGTCGAAGAGCGCCGCGCTCGGCAGGTGCACCTCGCCCACCAGCGGCCAGTTCACGTGCGCGGTGTGCGTCGTGAGGAAGGGGTGGCCGAGCGCCATCGAGCCGAGACCGGTCGCGAGCGCCACCAGCAGGCCGATGGCGATCCAGCGCGTGGGCCGCAGGTGCATGCGCTCCTCGACCCAGCGTGTGCCGCTGACCATGTACTGCGCGATGAAGGCGATGGCCACCACCAGGCCGGCGACGAAGCCCCCGCCGGGCTCGTTGTGGCCGCGCATGAAGAGGTGGAAGGCGAAGAGCCCGGCCACCGGCAGCAGCAGGCGCACCAGCACCGCCGGCACCTCCAGGTAGGGCGGGAGGTGGTCGTCGCCATCGCCGTCGCGGTCGACGAGGTCGGCGCCGGTGCTGTCGACCGACGAGCGCTGCTGGGGCGTCGGGTCGATCGCCTCCTGCGCCGGCCGGAAGCGCCGCAGCAGCGCGTAGACGGTGAGGCCGACGATGCCCAGCACGGTGATCTCGCCCAATGTGTCGAAGGCGCGGAAGTCGACCAGCATCACGTTGACCACGTTGGTGCCGCCACCCTCCGGCAGCGCCTTCTCGAGGAAGAAGGGCGAGATCGACAGCGGCGCGTGCCGCGTGAGGAGCGCATACGACAGCGCCGCGAGGCCCACGCCCATGGCGCCGGCGAGCACGATGTCGCGCCGCCGCCGCCACCACGCGCGTGCCGCGATGCGCGGGTCGTCCTGCTCCACCCGCTTGGGCATCCAGCGCAGGCCCAGCAGGAAGAGCACCAGCGTGACCACCTCGACCGCGAGTTGCGTGAGCGCCAGGTCGGGCGCGGAGAACCACGCGAAGGTGATGCACAGCGCAAGGCCCACCACGCCGAGCATGGTGAGCGCCGCGAGGCGGTGGAACTTGGCCTGGTTGGCCGCGCCGATCGCACACGCGCCGCCGATCACCCACAGCAAAACGAAGGCCGGCGTGGCCGGCACGCGCGCGCGGTCGCCCCAGGTCAGCGGCACGATCAGCGCCGAGCCGAGGCCCGCCAGGCCGGCGATCAGCAGCATCACGAAGAGCTGCGGCTGCAGGCGCCTCGTGCCCAGGCGGCGCACGAGGCGGCGCGCGGCGTCGGAGGCACGGGCGAGCAGGTGCTCGAACATGCGCTTGCCGTCCAGCCCCAGCAGCAGCGGTGCACCGGGGTGCCGGCGCTGCTTGAAGCGCTCGGCGAAGCGCAGGTAGACCAGCACGCCGCCGACGGTGGCGATGAGGCTCATCACCAATGGCGTGTTGAAGCCGTGCCAGAGCGCCAGGCTGTACGGCGGCAGCAGGCCGCCCACGACCGGCTGCGCCGCCAGCGCCAGCACCGGGCCGATCGACCACGCCGGCAGCGTGCCCACCACCACGCAGGCCAGCACCAGCAGCTCCACCGGCACACGCATCCAGTGCGAGGGCTCGTGCGGCTGGCGCGGGCACTCGGTGGGCGGCGGGCCGAAGAAGACGTCGTGCCCGAAGCGCAGCGAGTACACCACCGCGAACACGCCCGCCAGCGTGGCGGCGGCCGGCAGGCCGTACTCGATGGCCGGGTGCGCGCTCACGAACACCGTCTCGGCGAAGAACATCTCCTTCGACAGGAAGCCGTTGAGCAGCGGCACGCCGGCCATGGCCGCGCAGGCCACGATGGCCAGGGTGCCGGTGACCGGCATGTAGCGGAACAGGCCGTCGAGCCGGCGCATGTCGCGCGTGCCGCTCTCGTGGTCGATGATGCCCACCGACATGAACAGCGAGGCCTTGAAGGTCGCGTGGTTCATCATGTGGAAGACCGCCGCCACCGCCGCCAGCGGGCTGTTGAGCCCCAGCAGCAGCGTGATGAGGCCGAGGTGGCTGATGGTCGAGTACGCGAGCAGGCCCTTCAGGTCGTTCTGGAACATCGCCACGTAGCTGCCCAGCAGCAGCGTGGCCAGGCCCGCGCCGCCGACGATCCAGAACCACGCGTCGGTGCCCGACAGCACCGGCCACAGCCGCGCCAGCAGGAAGACGCCCGCCTTCACCATCGTCGCCGAGTGCAGGTAGGCCGAGACCGGGGTGGGCGCCGCCATCGCACGCGGCAGCCAGAAGTGGAAGGGGAACTGCGCGCTCTTGGTCAGCGCGCCCACCAGCACCAGCACGAGCGCCAGCGGGTACAGGCGGTGCGCACGCACCGTCTCGCCGG
>DASWSY010000064.1:0-5164 GCA_036402415.1 Rhizobacter sp.
GCAGGCCGACGAGACCGGCGAGATCCTGCACACGCTGTGCGGCAAGCCGGCCGCGGTGGTCAACCGCCTGGAGGGCAGCCACCAGCTCGCGCCCGACATCGGGCATTGCGAAAGCGTGGGCGCCATGCTCGCGCGCATGCACCTGGCCGGCCAGGACTTCCCGCGCCACCAGCCCAACCTGCGGGGCCTGGCCTGGTGGGCCGAAACGGTGCCGGTCGTCGTGCCCTACCTCACGCCGACGCAGCGCACGCTGATCGAGTCGGAGCTGGCCTACCAGCAGCAGGTGGCCGCGTCGGCCGCGTATGCGGCGCTGCCCACCGGCCCGGTGCATGCCGATCTCTTCCGCGACAACGTGATGTTCGTCGGCCACCAGCTCACCGGCTTCTTCGACTTCTACTTCGCCGGCGTCGACACCTTCCTCTTCGACGTGGCGGTGTGCCTCAACGACTGGTGCACCGACCTCGAAAGCGGCCGGCTCGTCGAGGAACGCGCCATCGCCTTCGTCGGCGCCTACGACGCGGTGCGCCCGCTCGGAAGCGGCGAGCGCCGCCTGATGCCCGCGCTGATGCGTGCGGCGGCGCTGCGCTTCTGGGTGTCGCGCCTGTGGGACTTCCACCTGCCGCGCGACGCCTCGATGCTCAAGCCGCACGACCCGGCGCATTTCGAGCGTGTGCTCTCGCACCGCGTCGCCGAGCCGTGGCATCCCGCGACCGCCTGAACCCCCTGAACGAATCCGGCATGAAACTGAGACAGGTTCCCGCCCGCGAGGGCGTGCAATGGGCGCGGCAAGGCCTGCGCGTGGTGATGTCCCGGCCGCTGAGCTTCATGGGGCTTTTCGGCGTGGTGCTGCTGGGCATGCTGATCGTGCAGATCCTCGGCTGGCTCGGCTCGCTGCTGCTGTGGGCCTGCCTGCCGCTCATCACGCTGGGCTTCATGATCGCCACCCGCATGACGCTGCAGGGCGCCACGCCCACCTTCCAGGTGTTCGCTGCGCCGCTGCGCGTGGGGCCCGAGCGAAGCAAGGCCATGTGGCAGCTCGGCGCGATGTACGCGGGCGTGATGCTCCTCATCGTGCTCGTGCACGGCTGGATCGACGACGGCCGCATGGCCGCGCTGCAGGTGGCGGCCACCAGCGGCAAGAACTCCCCCGAGTCCATCGGCCCGCTGGTCGGCGACCCGCGCCTGCAGGGCGGGCTGCTGTGGTTCGCCGCCGCCGCCGCGGTGCTGAGCGTGCCCTTCTGGCACGCACCGGCGCTGGTGCACTGGGGCGGGCACACCGCCGCCAAGGCGCTCTTCTCCAGCACCGTCGCCTGCTGGCGCAACAAAGGGGCGTTCTTCCTGTACGCCCTCACCGGCGTGGGTGCGGTGAGCGCCTTCGCGCTCGTCAGCTCGCTGGTGTTCGCGTTGCTGGGCGTGCCCAACCTTGCCGCCGTGGTGATGATGCCCGCCGTGCTCTTCTTCACCGTCGTCTTCTACGCCTCGCTCTACTTCACCTACGCGGGCTGCTTCGAACAGCCGCCCGACGACGCCACGCCGACACCGCAGGAGCCCGCCCCATGAAGAAGATCGCCCTCGTCACCGGCGCCGGCACGGGCATCGGCCGGGCCTCGGCACTCGCGCTGCTGCGCGCCGGCTACGGCGTGGTGCTCGCCGGCCGGCGGGCCGAACTGCTGGAAAAGGCGGTCGCCGACGCCGGAGAACTCGGCGCCGACGCGCTGGCCGTGCCCGCCAACGTGGCCGACCCGGCCTCGGTGAAGGCGCTCTTCGCCGCGGCGCTTGCCCGCTTCGGCCGCCTCGACCTGCTCTTCAACAACGCCGGCAGCGGCACGCCGCCCGTGCCGCTCGAAGACCTCAGCTACGAGCAGTGGAAGAACACCGTCGACGTGAACCTCACCGGCGCCTTCCTCTGCACGCAGGAGGCCTTCAGGATCATGAAGGCGCAGAGCCCGCGCGGCGGCCGCATCATCAACAACGGCTCGATCTCGGCGCACGCGCCACGCCCCTTCACCGCGCCCTACACCGCGACCAAGCACGCGATCACCGGCCTCACCAAGTCGACCTCGCTCGACGGGCGTGCCTACGACATCGCCTGCGGCCAGATCGACATCGGCAACGCTGCCACCGAGATGACCGAACGCATGGCGCGCGGCATCCTGCAGGCCAACGGGCAGATGATGGTCGAACCCCGCATGGACGTGAACCTGGTCGCCGACGCGGTGGTGCACATGGCCTCGCTGCCGCTCGAAGCCAACGTGCAGTTCATGACCATCATGGCGACCAAGATGCCCTACGTCGGCCGCGGCTGAAAACGGCCCGCCCGTGACAAGCGGCACGCCCCCCGCGCGCCGTGCTCGACACTGCCTATTTCCAAGGCAAGCACCCGACGCCTAGAGTACGCGCATGCGGGTCCTCTTCTGTGCCACCCCCGGCGAAGGCCACGTGCGCGCCCTGCTGCCCCTGCTGCAGGCCATGCACGCGCGAGGCCATGCGCTCGCCTGGGCCGGCGCGCTGGAGACGCACGCGCTGGTGCAGTCCCACGCGCCGGTGCCGTGCCACGACGCCGGTCCCGGCTGGCAGTCGGCCCGCTTCCACCTCTTCGGCCGCTGGCCCGAGCTGGCGGGAGCGCGCGGCACCGATGCCGCCGCACGCATCTTTCCGCGGCTCTATGGGGCGGTCATCGCGGCCAAGATGCTGGTGCCGCTGCAGGCGGCCATCGCCGCGTTCGAGCCCGACCTCGTGGTGGGCGAAAACGCCGCGCTCGCCGTGCCCCTGGCGGCGCAGGTGGCCGGCTGCCCGCACGTGACGCAGGGCTTCGGCATGCCCCTGCCGACCCACCGCGTGGAGGAGGCCGCCACCCAGCTCGCCTCGGCCTGGCAGCGGCTCGCCGGCACGGCGCCGCCCGCCGACGCCGGCCTGTACCGCCACCTCTTCCTCGACATCTGCCCGCCC
Source organism: Rhizobacter sp. (assembly GCA_036402415.1). Classification (GTDB taxonomy): domain Bacteria; phylum Pseudomonadota; class Gammaproteobacteria; order Burkholderiales; family Burkholderiaceae_C; genus Rhizobacter. The sequence continues at coordinate 2,950 of DASWSY010000064.1, forward strand.
AGCCTGCAGCCCGAGCCGCTGCCGGCCAGCCTGCCGGCACACCCCCTGCAGCCGGTGGAGGTGATGGCCGCGCCGGTGCCGCTGTCGCTGCTGGTGCCGCGCGCGCTCGCCGAGCAGCACGAGCTGCCGTTGGTCTACCTGAGCCTGGGCACCATGCTCAACCGTCCCGACCTGCTGCGCACGGTGCTCGCCGCGCTGTCGGGCCTGCCGCTGCGGGTGGTGGTGGCCACCGGGCCCGACATCGAGCCGGCCCAGCTCCAGCCCCTGCCGCCGCTCGTGCATGCGCAGCGCCACGTGCCGCAGGCCGCGCTGCTGCCGCATTGCCAGCTCGTCATCTCGCACGGCGGCGCGGGCACCGTCTACGCCGCCGCCGCCCACGGCCTGCCGCAGCTCGCGCTGCCGCAGATGGCCGAACAATTCCTCAATACCGCCGCGCTGGAGCACAGCAACGCCGGCATGGTGCTGCTCGGCGCGGAGCAGAACCTCTACGCCATCCGCCACGCCGTGCAGCAGCTCCTGAGCGAGACCGCGTTCCGCAGCACCGCCGGCCGGCTGGCGCAGGAAATCGCGCACATGCCCTCGGCCAACGAGGTGGTGCAGCAGCTCGAACGCTGGATCGAACTCGGCCAGCCGGTGCCACTGCCGCCGCGGCGCACCGGCGTGGCCTTCAGGCTGCCAGCGTGAAGCCCGCGACCGACTTCGCCATGCGCGCCAGCTCCTGATCCATCAGGCCCGCGAAGTCGCGCGCCGCCGGCGAGAGGTGCTGCCAGTGGCGAAACGCCCAGCCGATGGACACGGCCGGCAGGTCCACGATCGGCACGGCCCTCACCGTGCCGGTACGTGCGAAGTTGTGCGCATGCACGGCCGGCACGATGGCGTGCCCCAGGCCCAGTTCGACGAACACCTTGGCGGTGTCGAAGTCGTCGAACACGATCTCGGCGCGCAGATCGAGCCCGCGCTCCTGCGCGGCCTGTTCGATCGCGCTCTGGTGGGTGGTGCCGCCCGAGAGGCCGAGGTAGCGGATGCCCGCCAGGTCGGCCACGCGCAGCCGGCGTTTCGCGGCGAGTGCGTCGTCTTTCGCCGCCAGCAGGAAGAGCTGCTGCTGCGCGACAGTGCGCACGCGGATGCCGCGTGCCGGCTCGCCGATGGTGATGAAGCCCAGGTCGGCCTGCGCGAGCCGCAGGATCTCGAAGCAGCGCCGGGTCGAACCCGCCGGCAGGAAGCGCAGGTTCACCCCGGGGTGCTTCTTCCGGAACTTCACGATCGCCTGCATCATGAAATGCCGCACCGTGGTGCCGCCGGTGGTGATGCTGAGCGTGGCCGATTCGCCGTGCTGCAGCGCACGGATGCGCTGCAGGCCGACCTCGATCGCGTCCAGGCCTTCGAGCGCGAAGTCCTTCAGCACCCGGCCGGCCGACGTGGGCACCACGCCGCGCGCATGGCGGTCGAAGAGCTTGACGCCGAGCTCGGCTTCGAGCCGCGCGATGTGCTGGCTCACCGCCGACTGCGTGCGCTTGAGGTCGCGTGCAAGCGAACTGAGGCTGCCCGCTTCGCAGGCGGCCACGAGGATGCGCAGGTCTTCCAGGGTCATGGGACTCCATTAGCTCGAGCTAAGAGGACTGCGCCAAATCTTAGCGTTGACTGCCATCTTGCGGGCTGGCAAGGTGCGCCCCGTCTCCACTCCGTCCCCACGACCCATGAAGACGATCCGACTCAGCACCCGCGACATCGTGGCCATGAAGACGCGCGGCGAGCGTGTGGCCGCCCTCACCTGCTACGACTACACCGGCGCCCAGATGCTCGACGCCGCCGGCGTGCCGCTGCTGCTGGTGGGCGACACGCTCGGCATGGTGGTGCAGGGCGAAGACACCACGCTGCCCGTGACGCTCGACCAGATCGTCTACCACGCCCGCATGGTGGTGCGCGGCACGCAGCGCGCGCTGGTGATCGGCGACATGCCCTTCATGAGCTACCAGGCCTCGGCCGACGACGCCGTGCGCAACGCCGGCCGCCTGATGGCCGAGGGCCGCGTGGGCGCGGTGAAGGTCGAAGGCGGCGCCGAGATCGCACCGCTGGTGCAGCGCATGGTCAGGAGCGGCATTCCGGTGTGCGGCCACCTCGGGTTCACGCCGCAGTCGGTGCACGCGCTCGGCGGCCCGCGGGTGCAGGCCAAGGAGCCGGGCGCCGCGGTGTCACTGCTCGACGACGCGCTCGC
>DASWSY010000065.1:0-23561 GCA_036402415.1 Rhizobacter sp.
AAGGTGCCGGTCATCACCGTGGCCGGAACCAACGGCAAGGGCTCGACCTGCACGATGATCGAGTCGATCGGGCTGCACGCGGGCTACAAGGTGGGGCTCTACATCAAGCCGCACTTCGTGCATTTCGAAGAGCGGTGCCGCGTCAATGGGGCGATGGTGTCCGAGGCCGACCTGCTGCCGCACTTCGAGGCGGTGGAAAAGGCGCGCGGCGACATGCCGCTCACCTATTTCGAGTTCACGAGCCTCGCGATCTTTCGCCTGCTCTCCATGGCCGAACTCGACCTCGTCATCCTGGAGGTGGGCCTGGGCGGGCGGCTCGACACCGTCAACGTGATCGACACCGACTGTGCCGTCATCACGAGCATTGCGCTGGACCACATGGAGTACCTCGGCCCCGACCGCGAGGCGATCGGCCGCGAGAAGGCCGCGATCATGCGGCCCGGCAAGCCTGCAATCTTCAGCGACCCGGTGCCGCCGGCGAGCGTGGGCGAGTACGCGAGGAGCATCGGCGCCGACCTCTGGCAGATCGGCGTCGACTTCAACTTTTCCGGCGACAAGCAGCAGTGGGGCTGGGCCGGCCGTGGGCGCCGCTACAGCGGCCTGGCCTATCCGGCCTTGCGAGGAGCGAACCAGTTGCTCAACGCTTCGGGCGCGATCGCCGCGTTCGAAGCCCTGCGCGACCGCCTGCCGATCAACGCCCAGGCCATTCGCAGTGGCCTCGCCACGCTCGAACTGCCCGGACGCTTCCAGATCGTGCCCGGCCAGCCGACGCTCGTGCTCGACGTGGCGCACAACCCGCACGCGGTGGGCGCACTCTTCGAGAACCTCGACCAGATGGGCTTCTTCCCGCGCACGCACGCGGTGTTCGGTGTCATGGCCGACAAGGACATGGCCGCCATCCTCACGCGCATGGCGCCGCTCGTCGACCACTGGTACTTCTGCGACCTGCCGATCCCTCGGGCGGCGCCGGCCCAGCAGCTGGCCGATCTGCATCGGGCGCTGGCGCTCAAGGGCCCCGGGCCGGTCACGACGTCGATGCATGCGAGTCCGTCGGATGCCCTGCGCGCTGCGGTCGCTGCAGCAGACCCCGCTGATAGAATCGTGGCCTTCGGCTCGTTCTACACCGTGGGCGGCGTGCTCAAAGATGGCCTGCCTCGGTTGTCGGCCAAGCACCTCAGCTGATCTCCATCCGTCAGGCCCTCGTGGCCCGCGAAGCTCGACCGTCATCGAGCCCCTTCGAACCAGCACTGCATGGGTCTGCTGTCATTTCTGAAGCGCAAGTCCGGTGAGCCTGCCGCGAGGCCGGTGGGTGGACCCGAGTCGGCCGATTCGGTGCAGCAGGCGCGTACCCGTGCCCGGCAGCGCCTCGTGGGGGCCGTGGTTCTCGTGGCCATCGGCGTGATCGGCTTCCCCTTGCTGTTCGAGACGCAGCCCCGCCCCCTGTCTGGCGACACGCCAATCGAGATCGCCCGCAAGGACAGCACTCCGCCCGCCGCCGCCACCCCGACACGCAACTCACCCACGCCGCGTGCCTCGGCACCGACATCGCCGCCGCCGGCGGTCGTCACCGAAACGCCGGCCGACGCGGGCCGCGAGGTCGCCGCGGCGTCCGCCCCCACGCCGGAGGTGCAGCCTGCCGAGCCGCGACCGACCCCGGCGCCTGCTCCCACACCCGAGCCCCGACCCGTCCCGAAGCCCGAGCCCAAGCCGGAAGCGAAACCCGCGCCCGACAGCGCCCGTGCCCAGGCGCTGCTCGAAGGCCGGCCCGCCGCGTCCAGGCCTTCCACCGCGGCCGACGGGCGTTTCATCGTGCAGGTCGGCGCGTTCGCCGAAGTCAACGCCGCCCGCGAGGCGCGCCAGAAGGTCGAGAAGCTCGGCCTCAAGACCTATACCCAGGTGGTCGAGACCTCCAGCGGCAAGCGCATCCGGGTGCGCGTCGGCCCGTTCGCCTCGCGCGACGAGGCCGAGAAGGCCTCCTCCAAGATCAAGTCGGCGGGCCTGAGCTCGGCGGTCTACACGCTCTGACCACAGGCCATGCAATGGGTGGACATCGCCATGCTGGGCATCCTGGCGATCTCGGTGATCGTCGGGTTGGTGCGCGGCTTCGTGTTCGAGGTGCTCTCGCTTGCCGGCTGGGTGGTGGCGTACCTGGTGGCGCGCTGGTTTGCGGCCGACGTGGCGGTGCACATTCCCGTCGGCCGGCCGAGCTCGCCGGTCAACCATGCGGTGGGCTTCGTGGTGCTCTTCATCGCCGCGCTGCTGCTGTGGGCCTTGCTGTCGCGCCTGCTGCGCTTTCTGATCCATGCCACGCCGCTCAGCATCCCCGACCGTGCGCTGGGCGCCTGCTTCGGCATCCTGCGCGGCCTGGTGCTGCTCATGGCCGCGACGACCGTGATCGCCATCACGCCGCTCGCAAAAGCGCCGGCCTGGCAGGCGTCGCAGGGTGCACAGTGGCTGCATGGGGCGCTGGACGGCTTGCGTCCGTTGCTTCCATCCCAACTTTCGAACCATCTCCCCAACCGCGCGTCCGCTCCGTCGGGCTCGGCGCGTTGACTCCCAAGGACTTCTGATCATGTGCGGCATCGTCGGTGTCATCTCCAAGAGCCCGGTCAACCAGTTGATCTACGACGCCCTGCTGCTGCTGCAGCACCGCGGTCAGGATGCGGCGGGTATCGTCACGATGCAGGGCACCAAGTGCTTCATGCACAAGGCGCGCGGCATGGTGCGCGACGTGTTCCGCACCCGCAACATGCGCGCCCTGCCGGGCGCGGTGGGCCTGGGCCAGGTGCGCTATCCGACCGCTGGCAACGCCTACAGCGAAGAGGAGGCGCAGCCGTTCTACGTGAACGCGCCCTTCGGCATCGTGCTCGTGCACAACGGCAACCTCACGAATGCGCTGGCGCTGAAGGAAGAACTCTTCGCCATCGATCGCCGCCACATCAACACCACGAGCGACACCGAGGTGCTGATCAACGTGCTGGCGCACGAGCTTGAAATGGCGGCGCGCGACCTGCCGCTGACTCCCGACGAGATCTTCAAGGCGGTGAGCGCGGTCCACAAGCGCATCAAGGGCTCGTACGCCGTCGTGGCGCTGATCGCCGGCCATGGCCTGCTGGCCTTCCGCGACCCCTACGGCATCCGGCCGCTGGTCTTCGGCGAGGGCGTGACGCCCGAAGGGCGCGAGGTGATGGTGGCCAGCGAGTCGGTCGCGATCGAAGGCACCGGCCACAAGGTGACACGCGACGTGGCGCCCGGCGAAGCCATCTTCATCGATCTCGAGGGCAAGGTGCATGCACAGCAATGTGCCGAAGCGCCCACGCTCAACCCCTGCATGTTCGAGTTCGTCTATCTTGCGCGGCCCGACTCGGTGATGGACGGCATTTCGGTCTACCAGGCCCGCCTCAACATGGGCGAAACGCTCGCGCAACGCGTGATCTCCACCATCCGCCCGAACGAGATCGACGTGGTGATCCCGATTCCCGAGTCGAGCCGTCCGTCCGCGATGCAGCTCGCGCAGAAGATCGGCAAGCCCTATCGCGAAGGCTTCGTGAAGAACCGCTACGTCGGTCGCACCTTCATCATGCCGGGGCAGGGCATGCGCAAGAAGTCGGTGCGCCAGAAGCTCAACACCATCGCGATGGAGTTCAAGGGCCGCAACGTCCTGCTCGTCGACGACTCCATCGTGCGCGGCACCACCTCCAAGGAGATCGTGCAGATGGCGCGCGATGCCGGCGCGCGCAAGGTCTACATGGCCTCGGCTGCGCCGCCGGTGCGCTACCCCAACGTGTACGGCATCGACATGCCGACCAAGGAAGAGCTGATCGCCCACAACCGCAGCATCGAGGAGATCCGCGAGTTCATCGGTGCCGACGCGCTGATCTACCAGGATGTGGACGCGATGAAGAAGGTCGTGGGCGCGCTCAACGGCAAGTTGAGCGGCTTCGAAGCCTCGTGCTTCGACGGACGCTACGTCACCGGCGATGTCTCCACCGCCGATTTCGATGCGATGGCCTCGCAGCGCGCGTCGCAGCCCGATGAAGAAGAGGGTGGCGACCGCACCCGGCTCGCCCTGCAAAGCGCCAACGAGCGCTCCTGAAACTGCCCGCATGACACAGAAGATCCGTACCCGCATCGCCCCGTCGCCCACCGGCTTCCTTCATCTCGGCACGGCCCGCACGGCGCTTTACTCCTGGGGCTATGCCCGGCACCACGGCGGTGAGTTCGTGCTGCGTGTGGAAGACACCGACGTCGCCCGCTCCACCCAGGACTCGGTGGACCAGATCCTCGCGTCGATGAAGTGGCTCGGCCTCGAATATGACGAGGGCCCGATCTTCCAGATGCAGCGGCTCGGTCGGTACCGCGAGGTCGTCGACCAGATGATCGCGAAGGGCCAAGCCTATCGCTGCTACACCTCGCCGGCCGAACTCGATGCGATGCGCGAAGCCCAGAAGGCCCGCGGCGAGAAGACCCACTACGACGGCCGCTGGCGCCCCGAGCCCGGCAAGGTGCTGCCCGAGCCACCAGCGGGCGTGCAGCCGGTGATCCGCTTCGCCAACCCGAAGGATGGCGCGGTCACCTGGGACGATCTCTGCAAGGGCCCGATCACGATCTCGAACCACGAGATCGACGACCTCATCATCATGCGCGCCGACGGTGTGCCGACCTACAACTTCGCGGTCGTCGTCGATGACTGGGACATGCAGATCAGCCACGTCTTCCGCGGCGACGAGCACGTCAACAACACGCCCTGGCAGATCAACATCTTCAATGCGCTGGGCGCGCCGCTGCCGAAGTTCGGCCACGTGCCGGTGATCCTGGGCGACGATGGCCAGAAGCTCTCCAAGCGGCGCGGTGCGGTCAGCGTCACCGCCTACGAAGAGGCGGGCTATTTGCCGGAAGGCATGCTCAACTACCTCGCTCGCCTGGGCTGGAGCCATGGCGACGAGGAGCTCTTCACCCGCGAGCAGTTCGTCGCGTGGTTCGACGGTTCGCATCTGTCGAAGAGCCCGGCGCAATGGGATGCCGCCAAGCTCGCATGGGTCAACGCGCACTACATCAAGACCATCGACGAGCGGCGCCTGGCGACGCTCGTGGCGGACCAGTTGAAGCGCCGCGGGGTGGACGCCGCGGTGGACGCCGTCGCCCGCACGGTTCCTCTGTTCAAGGACCGCTGCAGCACCACCGTCGAACTCGCGGATTGGGTCGCGATGTACTTCACCGACGTGACCCCCTCGGCCGACGACATCGCCACCCACGTCACCGACGCAGTGAAGCCCGCCATTCCCACGCTGGCGGCCCGGCTGCAGGCGGTGGACTGGACCAAGCCCGCGATCGCAGCGGCCATCAAGGAAACGCTGTCTGCGCACGGGCTGAAGATGCCCCAGTTGGCGCATGCCGTGCGTGTCCTGGTCTGTGGTCGTGCGCAGACGCCGTCACTGGATGCAGTGCTCGAACTGTTCCCGAAAGACACCGTTCTTTCGCGTTTGCAGAAGGCCTGAAAGTCTGTCTATAATCGCGGTCTCGCTTGAACAGCGCTGTCCTGTTGGATCGATGAGATACACGGGGGTATAGCTCAGCTGGGAGAGCGCTTGCATGGCATGCAAGAGGTCAGCGGTTCGATCCCGCTTACCTCCACCAGTCAAACGGTGGCGCGCGGTTCAAGAGGGTCTCGAAAGAGACCGCGAAGGATTGAGTCCCCTTCGTCTAGAGGCCTAGGACACCACCCTTTCACGGTGATTACAGGGGTTCGAATCCCCTAGGGGACGCCAAGTTTGATGGCGCTTGTGCAGAGATGCAGAAGCCATCTGGAGTGGTAGTTCAGTTGGTTAGAATACCGGCCTGTCACGCCGGGGGTCGCGGGTTCGAGCCCCGTCCACTCCGCCAGACAAATGAACGGGTTAGCGCGAAAGTGCTAACCCGTTTTTCTTTGTGTGGCCGCCAGGCGTCCATCCAAGCACTCACCTCTCCGATCTGACGGCGGTTCGCTGCATGCGCACTGGCACCTGCGTCGCAGCGCCCCGGCAACCTGTTGGCAGTCGCGCACGCGCGCCGGATACTCACTCCGAGCACCAACCACGCGAGACGAACATGCCACTGACCCTCCAGCAAGCGAACCACATCATCAACGCGGCCATTCAGCGCGCCACCGAGGCAGGCTACAAGCCGATGGCTGTCGTCGTGCTCGACGAGAGTGGGCACATCAAGAGCGTGCAGCGTCAGGACCACGCCAGCATGTTCCGAGTGGACATTGCGGCCGGGAAAGCCTGGGCCTCCGTCGCCATGGGCGCTGCGTCTCGCGTTCTCACGCAGCGCGCGAAGGATCTGCCGGCCTTCTTTGGTGCCCTCGCATCGACGGGCCAGGGCAAGTTCATTCCGCAAACCGGTGCGGTACTGATCAAGGACGACAGCGGCGCGGTCATCGGTGCTGTCGGTGCCAGCGGCGGCACAGGCGATGAGGACGAGGAAATCTGCATCGAGGGCGTGAAGGCGGCCGGACTGCAGCCAGGTTGACGAAGCCTGAGCGGAACCGATCCACGCGCTCGACCCATGACGCGTCTAGGGCAGCTCAAGGGCCTTGTACGCGCCCTCGCGCCACACCACCATGCGCGTGCCGCTGGTCTGGCGCCAGGCGAGCAGCCGGCGTGCGAGGTCGGCACTGTCTTCGATGGGGTGGCCGTTCATGCCCACGACGATGTCGCCGAGCTGCAGGCCGATCGCCCGGCCCCAGCCGCCCTCCTTGAGGCTGGTGATCTGCGCCCCGGTCGCGTAGCGGCGGCCGGCGGCGAGCGCCGCTGACGGCGCCACGTCCTCGAAGGTGGCACCAAGCCGAGGCCGCAGGCCCGAGGTACCGTGCTGCAGCTCCTGCGCGATCTGCAGCACCGTCCCGATCGGGATCGACAGGCTGACACCCGCCGTGCCGTACGGGCCGACCACGGTCCGCAGGTTCATGCCGATCACGGCGCCTGCGGTGTTCAGCAACGGGCCGCCCGAGTTGCCGGGATTGAGCGCCATGTCGCTCTGGATGTAGAAGCCCTCGGTGTCTTCGGCGAAATGGCGCGTGCGTCCCGCCACGATGCCGGCTACGACCGAGCGCTGAAGCCCGAAAGGTTCGCCGACGGCGAGCACCCAATCGCCGGGCCGCGAAGCAGCCGAACGCCCGAACACCGGCGCCACCGTTGCCACACCTGGGATGCGAAGAACGGCAATGTCGGCGTCATCGTCGACACCCACGACGTCTGCCACGAGGACTTGAAGGTCCGGCGTCTTCACCAGGATGCGCCGGGCGTCGCGGACGACGTGTGCCGCCGTGACGAACGTGCCCCGGGTGTCCAGGAAGAACCCGGCCCCGATGGTGCTCAGGCTGTGCCGCGTCGTCCAGGGTGATCTCTCGCCGCGGTGCGCGCGCGTCGCAGACTGCGGCTCGAATTCGATCGTCTCTTCTTCACGCTCGTCCGGGCCTTCCCCGTACACCGACACGACGCTCGGGAGCGCCGCACGCAAGGCCTCGGAGAAACCAGGCATCTCCCTGGACGCCCCGACGATCGGGGCGTGCCGGGTTGGAGACCCTTGCGGCAACCCGACGCACGCGACATTGCACACGCTGGCCGCCAGAAGCGGCAGCCACCAGCCCCGCTGCGCGGCAAGGCGCTTCTCGACGAGGCTCGTGGCAGGGGTGCGACCGACCATGGGGGCACTCTATGAAGCGAGCCGGCCCCGCCGGCTTGACCTGCCTCAAGTTTGCGACCCCGCATCCTTCGATCGGCCGCGAAGTGTCGAGCCGGGTCGAACGGGCGCCGATTGATCCAACGCAACATCGCGTCGGTACGAGGGAGCAAGCTGCATCCTTCGCACCGATCAACTCCCGAGGACACTGCAATGGGCACCTTCGACGTCGTTCTTTGCCACCCCGTTCGCACCGCCATCGGCACATACGGCGGCAGCATCCGCGATGTACCGGCTGCCGACCTCGGCGCTGCTGCCATCCGCGAATCGCTGAAGCGCAGCGGTTTGCCGGCCGACAAGGTGCAAGGCGTCGTGATGGGAAACGTCATTCAAGCGGGCGCCAAGATGAACCCGGCCCGCCAAGCGGGAATCCATTCCGGGTTGCCGGTCTCGGTGCCCGCCCTGACGGTCAACCGGGTCTGCGGGTCGGGCGCGCAGGCCATTGCGAGCGCGGCGCTGGAGATCTGGGCCGGCATGGCCGAGTGCGCCATTGCCGGGGGCATGGAGAACATGGACCAGGCGCCGTACCTCTTGCCGCAAGGCCGCTGGGGCGCCCGCATGGGCGACGTGACGCTGTTCGACAGCATGCTGCATGACGGACTCCACGACGCGTTCAGCGGCAAGCACTCGGGCTGGCACACGGAGGATCTTGTCGTGCAGCGCGCCATCTCGCGGGACGACCAGGACCGGTGGGCGTTGCGCTCGCAGCAGCGTTTTGGCGCAGCGCAGGCCGCCGGCCGGTTCGAATCGGAAATCGTTCCCGTCGAGGTGCCGGGCCGCAAGGGCCCGACCGTGTTCGCACGAGACGAGCACAACCGGCCCGACACCACCGCCGAGTCGCTTTCGAAGCTCAAGCCAGCCTTTCGCAAGGAGGGCACGATCACCGCTGGCAACGCACCCGGCCTCAACGCCGGCGCTGCCGCGATGGTGGTGGCCGAGCGCGCCTGGGCCGACCGGAACGGCCTCGTGCCCATGGCACGGTTGGCGAGCTACGGCATCGGTGCGGTCGAACCCGACTTCTTCGGTCTCGGGCCGGTACCGGCCGTGCGCCAGGCCCTGCATCGCGCTGGCTGGTCATTGGCCCAGGTGGACCGTGTGGAGATCAACGAGGCATTCGCGGCGATTGCGCTGGCGTGCTTGCGGGAGATCGGGTTTTCGGAAGACGTGGTCAACGTGGAAGGCGGTGCCATCGCACACGGCCATCCGATCGGGGCAAGCGGTGCGGTGCTGGCCACGCGGCTCATCCACTCGATGAAGCGAGATGGCTGCAAGCGCGGGATCGTGACCCTTTGCATCGGCGGTGGGCAGGGCATCGCGTTGGCGATCGAGATGCTCTGACATGAAATCGCTGCGGATCCGGCGATGTCGAGCGAGGAATGATTCCGCGGGCATACCTCCCGGCCTGTGAATGGGCGGGCCTCGAGATTTCACACGATCGCCTCATCCGTCGTGCGACGGATGAGAAGCCAGCATGTCCATTCGAAACTCCCGAGATGCCACGATTGCCGCCCTCCAGCGCAGCGAGTCCCGCTACCGCAGCCTGGTCGAGGCGACGAGCGCCATCACCTGGTCGTGTCCGCCATCCGGGCTGCACGTGGAACCCCAGCCGCAATGGATGGCCTTCACCGGACAGACAGCCGAACAGATGCTGGGCGCCGGCTGGATCGAGACGATCCACCCCGACGATGTGAAAGGCGCTGCCCAGAAGTGGGCGCAGGCGGTGGAGGACGAGAAGCCGTTCTTCAGCACCCACCGCATACGCCGCCACGATGGCGCCTGGCGGTGGATGGAAGTGCATGCCGTGCCGATACGTGGCGTCGATGACGAGATCGCCGAATGGTTCGGGGTTCTCGTGGACATCACCGAGAAGCGGACGGCCGAAGACGCGATGCGCGCAAGCGAGGCGCGCTACCGCCTGCTGCACGAGAGCATGCGCGATGCCTTTGTCCAGGTCGACATGGACGGACGCATCGTGGAGTGCAACGAGACGTTCTGTCAGATGCTCGGATACTCCCTCGCCGAACTCCAGCGCATGACCTATGTGGACCTGACGCCGCCTCGGTGGCACGAATCAGAGGCAGCGATCCTGCGTGACCAGATCCTCCAGCGCGGCTACTCCGACATCTACGAGAAGGAGTACCGAAGCAAAGACGGGCGCGTGATACCGGTCGAGCTGCGCACCATCCTCGCCCGCGATGATGCAGGGGTGCCGCAGACGATGTGGGCGATGGTGCGCGACGTGAGTCAGCGCAAGGGCACGGAGGACGCGCTGCGCCAGGCGCGCGACATGTTTGCGGAGGCCGAGTGCATCGCGCACTTGGGAAGCTTCCAGTACGAGATCGCGACGCGGACGACGACTTGGTCCGACGAGGTCTACCGCATCTACGGCCTGGACCCGGCGGGCCGGTCCCCGGCGTACGACGAGATGCTTGCAAAGTGCATCCACCCGGATGATGCTGCGGCGCTCAACGAAACCTTCCTGCGTGCGGTTGCCCGGCACGAGGTGTACGAATTCACCCACCGCATCGTCCGCCCGGACGGCAGCGTGCGGTGGGTCCATGACCGGGCGCAGCCATATGTCGATGCAAATGGGAAGCTGCTGCGCTACATCGGTGCCACGCTCGACATCACCGAGCGCCGGGAGATGGAAGAAGCCCTGTCCCACGAGCGCGAGAGATTCCAGCTCGCCCTGGAGGCAGCGCCCATCGCCATCCTCGTGGCCGACGCAAAAGGCGACATCGTGCTCGCGAATCCCGCGCTGCAGCAGCTCTTTGGCTATTCGAACGCGGAGTTGCTCGGCCAGCGCATCGAGATGCTCCTGCCGCCTGCGCAGCGACAGCGACACGTCCATCTGAGGACCGAATTCCAGGCACGCCCACGGGCGCGTCGCATGGGCCCACGCCAGCGCTTGACCGGACGCGACAGGGACGGCAACGAGTTTCCCGTCGAGATCGGGCTCTCCTCCGTCGTGATCGGCAGAACGCCGTTGTCGATCGCCGTCATCGCCGACACCTCCGCACACGAGGCCGCGATTGCCCGACAGGAACAGGCGCGTCTGGCGGCAGAAGCGGCCAGCGAGGCCAAGACCCGCTTCCTGGCCAACATCAGCCATGAGCTGCGCACCCCGCTGAACGCCGTGCTGGGACTCAATGAGCTCCTGCGGATGGAGGGCATGTCGCCGAAGCAGGTGGAGCTGCTGGACAAGCAGCAAGCCGCCGGCCGGCATCTGCTGCAGGTCATCAACGCGATCCTCGACCTGGCCAAGATCGAGTCTGGCAAGGACGAACTGGCGGCCAGGCAATTCCGAGTCGACGACCTGGTGCGGGTGGTGATCGGCATGGCACAGGAAGCCGCAGGCGCCAAGGGCCTGCGCCTGAACGTGAACGTCGAGACCGGGCACACGGCGTTCATCGGTGACGACACGCGGCTGCAGCAGGCGCTGCTCAACTATGTCAACAACGCCGTGAAGTTCTCCGACGGCGGCACCATCTCGATCCGCGTCTACCCGCTCGAGTCCTCACGGACCGACGTGCTGCTCCGGTTCGAGGTTCGTGACGAAGGCGTGGGCATCGACCCAAAGGTGCTGGCGCGTCTTTTCACCCCGTTCGAGCAGGCCGACGCCTCGTCGACGAGACGTCACGGCGGCACCGGCCTGGGCCTTTCGATCACGCGACGCATCGCAGAAATGATGGGCGGGCAGGCGGGTGCCATCAGCCAGCCCGGCCAAGGCAGCACCTTCTGGTTCACCGCGAGAGTCCAGCCGGCTGCGCCCGAGCCGACAGGCGAAGTTCCGGCAGACGCACCCGCCGTCGCGCTCAAGCGCCGGCATTCCGGCCGCCGGATCCTGCTCGTCGAGGACGATGCCGTCAGTGCGGAAATCGCAGCGCACATCCTGACCCATGCCGGGCTGCAGGTGTCGCTCGCAACCAATGGTGAAGAAGCGGTCGAGCGTGCCGCCGCGCACGAATTCGACCTGATCCTCATGGACCTGACGATGCCTGACATGGACGGGCTTCAGGCCACCCGCCTGATTCGCAGCGGACCGCGACATGGTTCGACGCCCATCGTGGCGCTTACCGCCAATGCGTTCGCAGAAGACAGGGCCCGCTGTCTCGCCGTGGGGATGGTCGATCTGCTGAGCAAACCCGTCAACGCAGCGACCCTCTGCTCGGCGGTTCTCACCTGGCTGGACGCCGATCCGGCCGCGGTTGGGGTTGCGGCGGCTCGGTGACGCGAACCCTGCGCTGCATACGTGATGGCTGGACCACCTTCGATGCGCGATCAGCGACGCGCCATCTGATCGACCTTCGTCCGCAGGTACTCCTCGAATGTGGTGGGCCAGCGCCGCGCGCCATCGGGCGGGTCGAAACCCTGGTCGACGCAGACGCCGGTCATCCGGCTGTAGGAGGCGGCAGCCGCTGCCGAGAAGCCCATGGAACGGAAGGTGGCCTCCCACTGGTCGCGCGGCGTCACGACCAGCGTGACCTTCCGTCCGAGCACCCGGCCAAAGATGTCGGCCACCTGCCGTGATGTCAGGCGAACCGGTCCTTCGATCGCGCGCACGCCTTGATCGTCGAGGGGGGAGACCAGCCGCTCGCTCGCGGCCCGGCCCAGGTCCTCTGGCGCGACCATGGGGATCGGGAGGTCGGCTGGAAACAGGGTGTGCAGTTCGCCCGTCTGTCGCACGCTGTCGATCTGCCCATCCCAGTTGCTGTAGTAGTAGGCCGCGCGGTTGATGGCCGCCGGCACCGATTGCCGGGCAAGTCCTTGCTCCAGTTCCCACAGCACGTTCAGGTCGCCGAGGCGCTCGCCCGGTTGAGCGCCTCCCGTCGAGGCGGCGACCACTTTTTCCAGGCCTGAGTCCTCGAGCGCCGCAAGGATGTTGGCCACCGTCGCTCGCTCGACGGCATCGGTGTCGAGGGCGACATCGGCCGGCGGGTTCAGCAGGAACGCTCGACGGCCGCAACGGAACGCGGCGCGCAGGGACTCGACGTCGTGCGCGTCGGCGTGAACGACACCCGGCGACGAGCCCGCGGTTCCGTGGTGCACCTCGATCACGCTTTCGCCGCGCGCCCTGAGGGCCCGCACCACGGCTGCGCCAACGTGCCCCGTCGCGCCCATCACCACATGCTGTGCCCGGTGGTCCATCAGGACCCCCTGCCCATGCCGTGATGGACGCTGCGGCTGGCGTGGATCGGGTTGGCGGCTGTCAGGATGCGCATGTCGGGCGAGGCAAGGATGTGGAGTTGAAACACGGGGCAAGCGCAGTGCCAGCCCGGTGCGACCCGGCAGCGCTCCTTCGTCCCCCGGGTGCGCCCACGGTCGCTCGAAAGCCGGTTCGTCCGGGCATGACGACTGCAAATGCTGCTGCAAAGCCGCCACCGCGGCAGGCGGCCCGCGCCTAGGGTTTGCACCGCGTTTCATGCCCACATCCGAAGCGGCAGGCCGGTGTGGCCTTCGCACATTGGATTCGCCGGCACGCTCCACGACAGTCTTGTCTCGCCTGAACGACAACGCCGAGAGAGCCGAATGACGATTCTTGATTCGCTGTGCCCCGCACCCGGGCTGAGGGTGCTGGTGACGGCCGGCGCCAGCGGCATTGGCGCGAGCGTCGCCAGGGCGTTCAGCGAAGCTGGCGCGCGGGTGCATGTGTGCGACATCGACCGTGCGGCGCTCGACCGCCTGGCCGCCGACGTGCCGGGCGTGACCACCAGCATGGCCGACGCCTCCGTCGAGCGCGAGGTCGACCTCGTCTTCGACGACGTGCAGGGCACCCTGGGCGGGCTCGACGTGCTGGTCAACAACGCCGGCATCGCCGGGCCCACCGGCCCCATCGAAGGCATCGACGCCGGCCGCTGGGAGCGCACGCTGGCCGTGAACCTGAGCGGGCAGTTCCTCTTTGCACGCCGCGCGGTGCCCCTGCTGAAACGGTCGGCCGCCAACCCCTGCGTGATCGCGATGAGTTCGGTCGCCGGCCGACTGGGCTATGCCCTGCGCACGCCGTACGCGTCGAGCAAGTGGGCGGTGGTCGGGCTGATGAAGTCGATGGCGATCGAACTCGGTCCGCAAGGCGTGCGTGTCAACGCGATCCTGCCGGGCACGGTCAAGGGCGAGCGCATGGACAAGGTCATCGCGGCGCGTGCCGCCGAGGCGGGCGTGAGCGTCGACGAGATGCACGACGAGTACCTGCGCAAGATCTCGCTGCGCCGCATGGTCACCGCCGAGGACGTGGCGGCCATGGCGCTCTTCCTCTGCTCGCCTGCCGCGCGGAACGTGACCGGCCAGGCCATCAGCGTCGACGGCAACATGGAATACCTCTGAGCCCCTCCTGACACGCCCGGGCCCGCTCATGGAAACCCTCATCGTCTCGTTGCTCAACGGCACCATCTACGGCCTGCTGCTCTTCATGGTGTCGGCCGGCCTCACGCTCATCTTCGGGATGATGGGCGTGCTGAACTTCGCGCACGCCTCGTTTTACATGCTCGGCGCGTACTTCGCCTATTCGCTGCAGGGCGTGATCGGCTTCTGGGCCGCGATCGTGGTCTCGCCGCTGCTGGTGGGCGGCGTGGGCGTGGTGGTCGAGCGCTTCTTCCTGCGGCGGGTGCACGCCCACGGACATGCGCACGAGCTGCTGCTGACCTTCGGCCTCTCGTTCATCATCGCCGAGCTGGTGAAGCTCTTCTTCGGCAACTACCCGGTCAACTACCAGATCCCGAAGTCGCTCGACTTCTCGGCCTTCACGATCGGCGTCACGCAGTACCCGGTGTACCGGGTGTTCATGGGCGTCGTGGCGGTCGCGATGTTCGTGCTCATCTACCTGCTGCTCACCCGCACCCGCGTGGGCATCGTGGTGCGCTCGGCCATCTACAAGCCGCGCATGGCCGAGGCCCTCGGCCACAACGTGCCGCTGGTCTTCATGGGGGTCTTCGGCGTGGGGGCGGCGCTGGCCGGCCTGGCCGGCGCGGTGGCCGGTGCCTTCTACACCACCAACCCCAACATGGCCATCGAGCTCGGCGTGATGGTCTTCGTGGTGGTGGTGGTCGGAGGGCTCGGCTCGCTCGAAGGCGCGATGCTCGCGTCGCTGCTGATCGGCGTCATCACCTCGATGGCGGTGGCGGTCGACGCCACCCTGGCCGATGCCTTCGCGCTCGTCGGTGCCCGGGCCTGGGCGGAAAGCATCGGCGGCCTGCTGACGCTCAAGGTCTCGAGCCTGGCCGCCACCATTCCCTTTGCCCTGATGTTGCTGATCCTGCTGGTGCGGCCCAGGGGCCTGCTCGGCGAAAAGTCCTGATTCCCGATGAAGTCTAGAACCACGCTCGTCGCACTGGGCCTCGGCATCGCTGCGTTGCTCAGCGTGCCCTTCCTGCTGTCGCAGGGGCTGGTGAACGCGGCGATCCAGATGCTGATCGCCGCCTTGTTCGCGCTTGCCTACAACGTGTTGTGCGGCCAGGCGGGCATGCTCTCGTTCGGCCACGCCGCCTACTTCGGCGTCGGCGCCTTCGCCACGGTGCATGCCATGAACGCGCTGGGCGGCACCGGGCTGCTGCCCACGCCGCTGCTGCCGCTGGTGGGCGGCGCCGCGGGCCTGCTGATCGGCGCCGTGGCCGGCTGGTTCGCCACGCAGCGCACCGGCACCGTCTTCGCGATGATCACCCTGGCGATCGCCGAGCTGCTGCACTCGCTCGCGCCCCACCTGAAGAGCCTCTTCGGCGGCGAGGCCGGCCTGTCGGCCATGCGCATGCCGTCCATGGGGCTCAACTTCGGCTCCACCCAGCAGATGTACTACCTCACGCTTGCGTGGGTGCTGCTGTGCGCGCTGCTGCTCTACGTGTACACGCTCACGCCGGTGGGGCGGCTCGCGCTCGGCCTGCGCGAGAACGGGCACCGCCTGCGCTTCCTCGGCTACGACGTGCACAGGCTGAGCGTGCTCGTGTTCTCGATCTCGGCCATGTTCTCAGGCGTGGCCGGGGGCCTCCAGGTGCTCAACAACGAGGCGGCGAACTACGCGCTCTTCGAGGGCACGCTGTCGGCCTCGGTGGTGCTCAACACCTACATCGGCGGCGTGAAGGTGTTCCTGGGCCCGGCCCTAGGCGCTTCGCTGATGACCTTCTTCGGCTATGCCGTGTCCGACCTCACCCGGTCGTGGCTGCTGTACCAGGGCATCCTCTTCGTGCTGGTGATGCTCTTCATGCCGCAAGGCCTCGCCGGCATGTTCGAGCTGCTGGGCGTGTGGCGCCGCCGCTTCGGACTGGCGGCCCTGTGGCCGGTGCTCCTGATGTCGGTGACGGCGGCCCTGTTGCTCACCGTGGGCGGCTCCTTCCTCGTGGAGCTGGTGCAGCGGCTCTTCTCACACGACTACCGGCCGCTCGCGGCAGCCAATCCGTTCACGGCCTGGCCGCCGGTCTCGCTCTTCGGCACACGATGGTCGCCGAGCTCGGTGCTGACCTGGCTCGTGCCCGTCCTCCTGCTCGCGACCGGCGGGGTGCTGGTGGCGCTGGCCCGGCGGCGCTTCGCCTCGCTGCTGGTCGAGCAGGACGGCGCAGCCCCCGCCGGCGCCAGCGCGGTCGACACCGCCCGGAGCGCCGCATGAACAGCACGCACAACACCATCCTCTCGCTGCGCGGCCTGCGCAAGTCCTTCGGCCAGGCCCACATCATCAATGGCGTCGACCTGGAACTCGACGCGAACGAGCGCCATGCCTTCATCGGCCCCAACGGCGCCGGCAAGTCGACGGTCTTCCACCTCGTCTCGGGCAACCTCACGCCGAGTGCCGGCGAGATCGTCTTCGACGGGCAGCGCATCGACGGCAAGTCGCCGCAGGAGATCAACCGGCTCGGCCTGTCCCGCTCGTTCCAGATCACCAACATCTTCCCCAGGCTCACGGTGTTCGAGAACCTGCGCCTGGCCGTGATGCGGCCGCACGGCCTGAGCTACAACCTGTGGAGCCTGGTCGACCGCCACCGGCGCGTGCGCGAGCAGACCGAGCGGCTGCTGGAGCGCGTGCGCCTGCAGCGCCGAGCCGCCACCATCGCCGGCGAGATGTCGTACTCGGAGCAGCGCTCGCTCGAGATCGCGATGACGCTCGCCTCCGACCCCAAGGTGATCCTGCTCGACGAGCCCATGGCCGGCATGTCGAACGAAGAGACGGCCTACACCTCGGAGTTGATCCGCGAGGTGACCCAGGGCCGCGCCCTGCTGATCGTGGAGCACGACATGGACGTGGTCTTCTCCATCAGCGACCGCATCAGCGTGCTGGTGTACGGCGAGGTGATCGCGACCGGCACGCCGGACGAGATCCGCCGGAACGCGGCCGTCAAGGAGGCCTACCTGGGCGAGGAGGTGTCGGCATGAGCCAGACGCCCCACGCACTGCTGTCGGTGGAGAACATCCACGCCCACTACGGCAAGAGCCACATCCTGCGCGGCGTGTCGTTCACGGTCGGCGCCGGCGAAGTGGTGAGCCTGCTCGGCCGCAACGGCTCGGGCCGCTCGACCACCATGAAGGCCATCATGGGCCTGGTGCCGCCGAGCGCCGGGCACGTGCGCCTGCAGGGCCGCGACCTCGCCGGTGCACGGCCCTACACCATCTGCCGCGCCGGCATCGCCTACGTGCCCGAGGAGCGCGAGGTCTTCGCCAACCTGAGCGTCGACGAGAACCTGCGCATGGGCGAGCAGCCGGCGGTGCCCGGCGCCAACCGCTGGACGGTCGAGAGCATGTTCGACTACTTCCCGCGCCTGAAGGAGCGCCGCAACACCAAAGCCGGCAGCCTCTCGGGCGGCGAGCAGCAGATGCTCACCATCTGCCGCTCGCTGCTGGGCAACCCGCTCGTGGTGCTGATCGACGAGCCGACCGAGGGCCTCGCGCCCAAGATCGTGGCGGCGGTCGCCGAGTGCATCCAGGACATGCACCGCAAGGGCGTGTCGGTGGTGCTGGTGGAGCAGAAGCTCGCCATCGCGCTCAAGGTCTCGACCCGGGTGTGCGTGATGGGACACGGCCAGATCGTGTTCGAGGGCACGCCGCACCAGCTCTCGTCGGACGAGAAGCTGCTGGCCGAGTGGCTGGCGGTCTGAGGCCTTCAGGCCGCGGGCGTGCTCAGGGCCCACAGGCGCAGCGCGATGTGGATCTCCAGCGCGCGCGTGGCGTTGCCCCAGTGGCCGAGCAGGTCTTCGATGGTGGCCAGGCGCTGCCGCACGGTGTTGACGTGGATGTCCAGGCGCTGCGCGGTGAGCTTGGCGTTCTGGTTGCAGTCGAAGTAGCACAGCAGCGTGGACACCAGCTCCGAGCTGCGCTTGCGGTCGTGCGAGATCAGCGCGCCGATGGTCGCGTCGAGGAAGGCGGACAGGCTCGCCTGGTCGTGCGTCTCGAAGAGCGTGGAGTAGAGCGCCAATTCGTTCTGGCTCACGATCTGCCCCGTGACGCCGATGCGGCCGAGCACCGCCAGCGCACGCTTGAGGGTCGCGTACAGGGCCGGGATCTCGGCCGGCCCCGAGATCGGCCGCGACAGCACGCCGCGGTGGACCGCGCCGAACTCGCGCCGGGCCCAGGTCGAGACGGTCTGCTGAAGATCGAGCGCCTTGACGGTGCCGCACAGCAGCACCAGCACGCCGTCGATCTCGTCGACCAGCACGTTCGACAGTGACGCCAGCGTGCGGAAGCGCCGCGCCACGTAGGCGGCGCTCGTCCCGTTCATCTCCACCAGCATCAGCGACAGCGGCTGCGCCAGGGCCACGCCGTGGCGCTCGGCCTGGTTGGCGAGCAGGGCGGGTTCGTCCTGGCGCGGCGACACGAGCGAGCGCAGCAACGTCGAGACGCTGCGGCTGCGGGTTGCCTCCATTCGCTCCTGCGAGAGCAGCACGATGCCGATGACGCTCGCGCTGCGCTCGAAGGTGCGGATCGCCAGGTCGTCGAGCTCGCCGCGGTGGAACAGCAGCGTCGACCCCAGCGCGCCGTCGCCGCCGATGACCTCGACGACGCGGCAGGTCTCGCCGTCGGCCTGGTACGCCACCACCGAACGGCCCTTCTGCCGGCTCTGGTGCAGGGCCGCGGAAATGTCGGCGCTGCGATCGCCATGCGGCATGTACGTGTGGGCGCCGCCGTCTTCGTGACCCGGCGCGTGGGCGCGGCTCAGCACCTGGGCCGCTTCGTCCAGCACGAGCACCGAGCCGCCGAGCAGTTGCGCGACCGACTGGCACAGCGTGGACAGCGACGCGCCCTTGGCCAGCAGCGAGGTCATCTTCTCGTGCGCATCGGCGGCCGCCTGGATGGCCCGCAGGTGCCGTTCCACCTCGGCGTGCGCCTGCTCGGCGCGTTCGAGCGCGGCATTGGCACGCTCGAATTCGCGCGCGTTCTTCAGGGCGACCGCCGCATGGGCGGCCAGCGCACAGAGGATCGACACGCTCTGCGCCGCGTGCATGCGGTGGTAGCGGTCGCCCACGAAGAGCAGGCCGATCACCTCGCCCTTCCAGATCAGCGGCACGCCGACCAGGGCCGCGATGCCTTCGGCGCGGAAGACGTCGTCGAGCTTGGCGTCGTGGGTGAAGCGGGTGTCGTGCAGGTAGTCCGGCGTGGAGAAGGGCAGGCGCGTGGACATCACCACGCTGGCCACGCCGAACTCGCGGCGCGCGGCCATCTTGGTCGTCCCCCCGGACAGCGCACCGTCGGTCACGCGCACCTGGAATTCGCCCTTCTCGGCGTCGTAGATCGACAGCCACGCGAGGTGCGATCCGAAGAGGTTGCGCGCCCGCGACACGATGGCGCTCAACAGGCCGGTGAGGTCGAGCCGGCTCGACAGGTCCTGGGCCGATTCGATCACCGTCAGCATGCCGCTCTCGCGTTGCTGCTGCAGCTCCAGGCGGTTGCGCACGGCCATCGCCATGCGCACGCTTTCCAGCAGCATCGACTTGCCGGGCAGGGTGTCGGGCAGGGCTTCGACGTCGGCGAGGCGGCGCGAGAAATCGTCGGCCGGGGCGCCCTGGTGCAGCAGGTCCATCAGGCTGCAGGCGATCTGCTCGACGCTGTCGTGGGAGGGTGCGCTCTTCATGGCCGCGGGGGGTGTCGTGTGGAGCGCGCAGGGTACAGCCTTGCGCGGCGGTGGCGAAAGACGCGGGTTCACACCCGCCAGGGGCTGCCAGTGTGCGCGCCTCACATTGGGTTTGGCGAAGGCTTTCCCGACACTGCGCTGCGGAGCAACACACGGAGTCCCCATGGCAGGTCCCCCCGAGAAGGTCATCATCACCTGTGCGGTCACCGGATCGGTCCACACGCCGACGATGTCGCCGCACCTGGCACTGACGCCGGACCAGATCGCCGAACAGGCCATCGAGGCGGCCGAGGCCGGCGCGGCCATCCTTCATCTTCACGCACGCGATCCGCGCGACGGGCGGCCGACGGCCGACCCCGCGGTCTTCGACCAGTTCGTGCCGCGCATCCATGCCGCCACCGAGGCGGTGATCAACATCACCACCGGCGGCAGCACCCGCATGACGCTGCAGGAGCGGCTGGCCTATCCGCTGCAGCTGCAGCCCGAGATGTGCTCGCTGAACATGGGCTCGATGAATTTCTCGATCCACCCGATGGCGCGCAAGATCCAGGAGTGGCGCCACGGCTGGGAGCGCGAGTACGTGGAGGGCATGGAAGACGTGATCTTCCGCAACACCTTCCGCGACATCCGGCACATCCTCAAGGTGCTGGGCGAGGAACGCGGCACCCGCTTCGAGTTCGAGTGCTACGACGTCGGGCACCTCTACAACCTGGCGCACTTCGTCGACGAAGGCCTGGTGCGCGGCCCGCTCTTCATCCAGAGCATCTACGGCATCCTGGGCGGGCTCGGGCCCGACCCCGAGAACCTCGTGACGATGCGCGCCACGGCCGACCGCCTCTTCGGCCGTGACGGCTACCGCTTCTCGGTGCTCGGCGCCGGGCGCCACCAGATGCCGCTGCTGACCATGGGCGCGGTGATGGGCGGCAACGTGCGCGTGGGCCTCGAAGACAGCCTCTACCTCGGGCGCGGCCAGCTCGCGCGATCGTGCGCCGAGCAGGTGCGAAAGATCCGCCGCATCCTCGAAGAGCTGTCGCTGGAGATCGCGACACCCGCCGAGGCACGGGCGATGCTGGGACTCAAGGGACGGGAGGCCGTGTCGGTGGCCGCAGGGAAAGGAAGCGCATGAGCCAGAAACGCCTGCAAGGCAAGGTCGCGATCGTCACGGGCGCGGGAGGAGGGCTGGGCAGGGCGCACGCCCTGGAGCTGGCGCGGCACGGCGCGCGCGTGGTGGTCAACGACCTCCGCGGCCGCGACGAGGGTGCCGGCGTGCTGGCCGTCGCGCAGGAGATCCGGCGCCATGGGGGCGACGCGCTCGTGCACTTCGGCGACGTGACGAAGTTCGACGAGATGGAGGCCCTGGCGGCCCAGGTGGTGGCCGCGTGGGGGCGCATCGACATCCTCGTCAACAACGCCGGCGTGCTGCGCGACCGCACCTTCGCCAAGATGTCGCTCGACGACTTCCGCCTGGTGTTCGAGGTGCATGTCATGGGGGCCGTCAACTGCACCAAGGCCGTGTGGCCGCAGATGGTGGCGCAGGGCCACGGGCGCATCGTCATGACGACCTCGTCGTCGGGCCTGTACGGCAACTTCGGCCAGTCCAACTACGGCGCGGCCAAGATGGCGCTGGTCGGCTTCATGCAGACCCTGGCGCTCGAAGGGGCCAAGCGCGACATCCGCGTCAACTGCCTCGCGCCCACGGCGGCCACGGCCATGACGGAAGGCGTGCTGGCGCCCGAGGTGCTGGCCCGCATCACGCCCGAGCGCGTGAGCCCCGGGCTGGTGGCGCTGGTGGGCGACGACGCGCCCACGCGGATGATCCTGCTCGCCGGCGGCGGCAGCTTCGAGTGCGCCCACATCACCATGACCCAGGGAATCTTCCTGCCCGACCTGGAAAGTTCCGCCACCCAGCTGTGCGAGCGCCTCGACGCGGTCAAGGACCGCCGGGGCGAGGTGGTGCCCGAGTCGGGCTGGGAGCAATACCGGCTGGAGCTGCGCAAGGCCGACGAGGAGTCCGTCCTGCGCGATTGAGGCAGATCAGCCGCGGCGCATGGCAGGCGCAGGATGATGGAGTCCGTCTCCACACCCTGAGCGCGCCCCTGGGCCGCTGCTGCACATGACCGACTCCGTCACGCCGCGCCACCCGATGGACGTGCCGCTGAAGGCGGCGCTCGGCCGCCTCACGCACGGCCTCTCGCCGGCCGCGCTGGCACTCGCGTTCCAGGACTGGTGGTGGCACGCCTGCGCCTCGCCCGGCAAGCTCACGCAGCTCTCCGCGAGCGCCTCGCGCATGCTGCTGCACGCGGCGGTGCTCGCGCAGCAGCCGCTGCTGCAATCGCCGCCGGCCGGCCCCTCGCCGGACAAACGCTTCGCCCACCCCGCCTGGCGGCAGGAACCGTTTGCCACCATCGCCAGGAACTTCCTCATGACGCAGCAGTGGTGGGCCGAGGCGACCACCGGCGTGCCTGGCGTGTCGACGCACCACGAGCAGGTGGTGTCGTTCATGGCGCGGCAACTGCTCGACATGCTCTCGCCGTCGAACTTCGTGCCGAGCAACCCCGAGGTGCTGGCGCAGACGGCGCGCTCGCTGGGCGACAACCTGCGCAGCGGCCTGCTCACCTGGTGGCAGGAGGCCGGCCTCGTGCTCACCGAGCAGCCGCCACCCGGCGCCGAGCGGTTCCGGCCCGGCGAGGCGGTGGCGCTCACGCCGGGCAAGGTGGTGTTCCGCAACGGCCTGATCGAGCTGATCCAGTACGCGCCGGCCACCGCCAACGTGCACCCCGAGCCGCTGCTGGTCGTGCCCTCGTGGATCATGAAGTACTACATCCTCGACCTCTCGCCGCACAACTCGATGGTGCGCTACCTCGTCGAGCAGGGGCACACCGTCTTCATGATCTCGTGGCGCAACCCCGGCGCGCAGGACCGTGACCTCGGCATGGACGACTACCTCGAACAGGGCGTCATGGCCGCGCTCGACGCGGTGCAGCGCGCGCAGCCCGGGCGGCCCGTGCACCTGGTGGGCTACTGCCTGGGCGGCACGCTCGCCGCCATCGCGGCCGCGAGCCTCGGCGCGCACGGCCGGCGTTCCCCGCTCAAGAGCTTCAGCCTGCTGGCGGGCCAGACCGATTTCGAGGAGCCGGGGGAGCTCGGTCTCTTCATCGACGAGAGCCAGATCGCCTTCCTCGAACAGGTGATGGAGGAGCAGGGCTACCTCGACGGCCGGCAGATGGCGGGCGCCTTCGCGCTCATCAACTCCAAGGACCTGGTGTGGTCCAAGCTCGTGCACGTGTACCTGATGGGCAACACCACGCCGCTCGACGACCTGCATGCCTGGAACGCGGATGCGACGCGCCTGCCCGCGCGCATGCACAGCGAATACCTGCGGCGGCTCTACCTGCACAACGACCTCGCCGAAGGGCGTTACGCCGTGCGTGGCCGGCCGGTGGCGCTGGCCGACATCCGGGTACCGCTCTTCGTGGTCGGCACCGAGCGCGATCACGTGTCGCCCTGGCGTTCGGTCTACAAGATCCACCTGCTCACCCACACCGACACGAGCTTCGTGCTCAGCACCGGCGGGCACAACGTGGGCATCGTCAACCCGCCCGCGGCGCCCGGCGCCGCGCCGCTCGGCGGCCATCGCATCGCGCTGCGGCGCGCCGGTGATGCGTACGTGTCGCCCGATGTGTGGTTCGACCAGGCCGAGAACCGTCCGGGCTCGTGGTGGCCGAGCTGGCACGCGTGGCTGGCGGGCCACTCGGGGGCGCGCCGCAAGCCGCTGCCGGTGGGCGGCAGCGGCGCGGGC
>DASWSY010000066.1:0-2712 GCA_036402415.1 Rhizobacter sp.
GAGGTCACCGTGATCAGCAGCGAGGGCAGGCTGCTGAAGTAGCCGCATGCCCCTGGCGGCGGCTTACTGCGCGGTCCAGCCGCCGTCGACCGGCAGCGTGATGCCGTTGATGTTGTGGGCCCAGGGCTGGCACAGCATGGCGGCGACCTCGCCGATCTCGGACGGGGCCGACATGCGGTGGCTGGGCTGCTTCTCCCGCAGCAGCTCCTTGACGCCGGCCGCGCGGTCGCCGCCGTGTGCCTGTGCGCGCGCCATGATCTGCGGCTGGATCAAGGCGGTCTCAGTCCAGCCGGGGGCGATGCAGTTGGCCGTGACGCCGCCGCTCTCGCTCGAGCCGACCGCCGCGCATTCGAGTGCGGCCACGCGCGTGAGGCCCACCAGGCCGAACTTGGCGGCGACGTAGGGCCCCTTCTGCGCCGAGGCCACGAGGCCGTGCACCGAGGCGATGTTGACGATGCGGCCGTAGCCGCGCGCCACCATGCCCGGCAACGCCAGGCGCATGGTGTGGAAACACGCCGTCAGGTTGATCGCGAGGATCGCGTCCCAGCTCTGCGGCGGCATCTCGACGATGGGCGCGGTGTACTGGATGCCCGCGTTGTTGACCACGATGTCGAGCGTGCCCTGCCAGCCGATGGCCTCGGCCATCAGCGCATCGATCGCGGCGCCGTGGCGCAGGTCGTGCTGCAGGTAGGTGGCGTCGGGCGCGCCGGCCTCGCGCACCGCCTCCAGCGCGGCCTGGGCCTGCTCGGGCGCGCCCACGTCGTGCAGCACGATGCGCACGCCGTCGCGTGCGAGCCGGGTGGCGATGGCCAGGCCGATGCCCTGCATCGAGCCGGTGACGAGGGCGGTGCGGCCCTGGAGGGTCGATCTCATGGTCGTCCTTTGAATGTGGCGGGGGTCAGCGGGAATCAGCGTGGAGCAGCGGCGAGCCGGGCACGCAGCTCGGTCTTGAGCACCTTGCCGTAGTGGTTCTTCGGCAAAGCGTCGAGCAGGTGGTACTCCTTGGGGCGCTTGAAGCGCGCGATGTGTTCGCGGCACACCTCGTCGAGCGCCTGCAGTTCCAGCGTGGCCCCCGCGCCGGGCACGACGAAGGCCACCACCACCTCGCCCCATTCGGCGTCGCGGCGGCCAACCACCGAGACCTCGGCCACGCCGGGGTGGTGCAGCAGCGCCTCCTCCACCTCGCGCGGGTAGATGTTGGAGCCGCCGCTGATGATCACGTCCTTCGAGCGGTCGCGCAGCGTGAGGAAGCCGTGCGCGTCGAGGCTGCCCATGTCGCCGGTGACGAGCCAGCCGTCGCGCAGCGTGCTCGCGGTGGCCGCCTCGTCACGCCAGTAGCCGGCCATGACCGAGTCGCCGCGGACCATCACCTCGCCGGTCTCGCCGAGCGGCAGCTCGCGGCCTTGCGCGTCGGCCACGCGCAGCTCCACCGCGGCCATCGCCACGCCCACCGAGCCGAGGCGCGCGAGGTGCTCGGGGTGCTGCGCATCGGTGATGTGGTGGCGCGACAGCGCCGTGATGGTCATCGGGCTTTCGCCCTGGCCGTAGATCTGCACGAAGCGCGGGCCCATCACGCGCAGCGCACGCTGGATGTCTTCCACGTACATCGGTGCGCCGCCGTAGACGATGGTCTTGAAGCCGGTGCCGTCTTCTCCGCGCGCCTGTGCTTCGTCGACGAGGCGACGCACGATGGTGGGCGGGGCGAAGGTCGAGACGCTGCCGAAGTGGCGCGCCAGCGCCAGCACCTCGGCCTCGTCGAAGCCGCCCGAGGCCGGCACCACGTGGCGCGCACCGGCCATCACGTGCGGCAGGCCGTACAGGCCGGCGCCATGCGACATGGGCGCGGCATAGAGCATGGCATCGCCGGCGTCGATCGCATCGACGTCGCTCAGGTAGCACAGCGACATCACCAGCAGGTTGCGGTGCGTGATCATCACGCCCTTGGGCCGCCCGGTGGTGCCAGAGGTGTAGAAGAGCCAGGCGAGGTCGTCGCCGCTGCGCTCGACGGGTGCGTCGAGCGGCTCGGCCTGCAGCAGCTGTGCGTACTCGGGCTGCTCGACGAAGACGAGCGCGCGCAGTTCGGCCGTGGGGGCGCCGAAGCCGGCGAGGAAATCGACGAGAGCGGGGCCGATGTCGTCGGTGGTGAAGGCGATCGACGCCTGGCTGTGGGCCAGGATGTAGTCGACCTCGCGCGGGTGCAGCTTGGGGTTGATCGGCACCACCGCCAGCCCCGCCCACCAGCAGCCGAAGAGGATCTCGAGCACCGACGGGTGGTTGCTCATGAAGAGGCCGACCCGGTCGCCCGGCTGCAGGCCATGGCGCTCGGTGACCGCGCGCCCGAGCGCGGCGGCGCGCGCAGCGAGCGTGGCGTAGTCGAAGAGAAGTTCCGTCCCCAGGTAGACGGCGGGACGTTCGCCGGCGCTGCGGGCGCGGCGCAGGAGCAGATGGGCCAGGTTCATGGTCGGAAGGTTAAGAGCCCCGCCGGACCGTTCGCAAGCCGCACAACTACATCAGGGTTGCCACTTAGGCCCGTTCACGGTCTCGCGCAGCACGTCGACGAAACGCGATGCCAGCGGCGACAGCGGCACGCCACGCCGCGTGAGCACGCCGATCTGACGCGGGAAGCGCAACTCGGCCAGCGGCAGCGCCTGCAGCCGCTGCCCGCCGGGGCCGGCGAGTTGCAGCTCGCTCATGATCGCGAGCAGGTCGCTG
>DASWSY010000067.1:0-4740 GCA_036402415.1 Rhizobacter sp.
GCAGCCCCATCTCCTGCGTGAAGAGGTGAGAGAGGCGGTCACGCGACAGGTGCACCGCGCTGGCGAGCTCGGCCACGCCGAGGCCGGGTTCCTGTTCCAGCAGGTCGATCACGCGGCGGATGCGCACGTCCAGCGCCGGCGGTGTGGGCAGCAGCGCCTGCGCGATGTCGAAGAGGCGCTGGTAGAGGAGCCGGCAGGCGCGCGGGCTCATCGTGCCCTCGTTGAAGGCGTGCAGCGACGAGGTGGCGGACGCGAACGCCTCGTGCGGCAGCACGCGGAAGCCCGGCTCCGGCAGGAAGGCGAACGCGCGGTAGGCCGGGTGGCTGGTCGCTGCATCGACGCACGCGAAGGGCACACCGCAGGCGCGCAGGCGCTTGGCGGCAAACGGCCGCACCGCCACCGCACGCGCCTGCTGCACCTGGCCGGCGGCCTCGATCTCGAAGCCGGTCTCCGTCAGGGCCAGCAGCAGGCTCGCGCTGTGGCGGGAGCTGGACGAGTCGGCGCCGCTGCTGGTGTAGAGGAACCCGTCCTTGAAGAGGCGCGTGCGCCCGAGCGGTGCCGCGGCAGCCGGGCGGGGGCGGGCCAGGCGGTGTTCCACGATGGCTCCCGGGGGGCGCAGGGGGCGTGCGCCCGTCAGGGTGTGACGAAGGTCTTCAGCCAGTCGAGCGTCGGGCCCAGCGCCCAGGGCTCCGAGCCGTAGCGGTAGTTGGCGTCGACGCCGGTGCCGGTGCATTGGCTGGTCGATGTCCCGCCCGAGTAGCCCATGAAGCAGTGGTCGGCGAAGCCGTCCTGCACCTGGTTGTCGCGCACCACGTACCAGCCGGAGCCGTTGGCCTGCAGGCAGTTCTGCGTGCCGGTCGGGCACACCGCGCCCGTCACACGCTGGCCCGAGGCGCCGGCGCTCGCCACCGTGCCGCCGACGAAGAGGTCCTGCTGGCCGTTGATGATGCGCAGGCGGTTGCCCGGCTGGGTGTGGCGGCCGTCGGACATGCAGCTCGTGAGGCTGTAGACGCTGTAGGCGGTGCCGGTGCCCTGGCCCATGGAGGCGCGCACGCGGCTGTCGTAGTTCTTCGACAGCACCGAGATGATCGACCCCTGGCTCAGGCCGCCGGTCACGATGCCCTTGGAGCAGTCGGCCTTGGCGCGTGCGCACAGCTTGGCGATGGCGCTGTTGCTGTTGTTCGGGTTGAAGATGCAGCGCGTGCGCGCTCCGATGGTCGAGCAGGTGCCGAAGCTGCCGTTGTCGTATTCGATGGTGGCGGCCACGAAGCCCTTGGCGGCGGCGGCCTGCACGGCGGCGTTGGCCCAGTTGCTGGTGTAGCTCTCGCCGGTGCCGCCGATGTGCACGTAGACCGGGTAGCGGCCCGATGCCGAGGGCTCGGCCCCGCTGATGCGGTAGGAGCTGACGCACAGCGAACTGCTGCCCCCGCGGTAGGTGGTGGTGAAGCTCGTGGTCTGGGCGGCGGCCCAGGTCGACACGGCGGTGAGCACCAGCGCCAGGCCAGCGCGGATGAGAAAGCGGGGGGAAAGCGGCTTCATATGTCTCCAGGTCGGTGTTCTAGGGTTAAGTGCACGACCGTGCAGAACACATTGTTCGCCCTCCGCCGAGGCGAAACCTTGTACCGAGTTGTTCACTTCGCGCCGGGTGGGACGGGGTTTTCCCGTGCCGCCGGCAGCGCCCTCAGGAGGGGCTCTGCCGCAGGCTGACGCTGAACTGCGCCCAGGCGCCGGCCTCGCTCGTGGCCTCGATGTGCCCGCCCATGCGCTCGATGAGCTGGCGGCTGATGGCCAGGCCGATGCCGGTGCCTTCGCCGTGGCTCGCATTGCGGCCGAGGCGGTTGAAGGGTTCGTACAGGCGGGCGAGCTGGGCCGGCGTCATCCCGACGCCGATGTTCCAGACCCAGAGCGTCACGCGGCCATCGGCCGTGGGGCGTGCGCCGATGCGCACCAGTCCGTCGTCCTGCCCGTACTTGACGGCGTTGGAGAGCAGGTTGAGCACGCACTGGCGCAGGCGCAGCGGGTCGGCCTGTACCCGGGGCAGGGCCGCGGGGATCTCGCGCTCGACGGTGATGCGTCGCACATCGACCTGGGTCTGCACCATCGCCAAGCTGTCGTCGACGAGCCGGGCCAGGTCCACCGCCTCCTGCTGCAGCTCGACGGCGCCGAGCTCGATGCGGCTCAGGTCCATGAGGTCGGTGATGAGGCCGAGCAGGTGCTGGCCGGCGCGTTCGATGTGGGCGATGCGCTCCTGCTGCTGCGGCGTGAGCGGGGCACGCTCGTCGAGCTGCATCAGCTGCGAGAAACCGATCACCGCGTTGAGCGGCGTGCGCAGCTCGTGGCTCACACGGCCCAGGAACTGCGTCTTCATGGCGCTGGCCTGTTCGGCGGCCTGCGCCTGGGCGCGCGCGTGCTGCGCGAGCTTGAGGGGCGAGATGTCGACGAAGGTGCCGACCACGCGGCGCACCAGGCCGTCGGAGCGGCGCTCGGCGATGCGGCCCTGCGCGAGAAGCCAGATCCACTCGTCTTGTTCGGTGCCGTCGCCGCGGCGCACGCGGAACTCGTCGCTGTAGGGTCCGGTGGTCGGGTCGCGCAGGTAGTCACCGAAACGCTTCGCGGCGCCGGCCAGGTCGTCGGGGTGGCAGCGTTGCTCGAAGGCTTCGAGCGTGACGGGCCCGAAAGCCTTGGCCGTGGTGCCCAGCACCTCGGCCCAGCGCCCGCCGAGCACCAGGGTGCCACTGACGAGGTCGCGCTCCCACAGCGCCACGCGCCCGGCGTTGATGGCGGTGGCGAGCCACTCGCGCGAGTGCTGCAGCTTGCCGATCATCTGCTCGCGCTCGGCCTGCAGCGCGACCTCGGCGCTCACGTCCATCACGTGCACGAGGCGGGCGGCATGGCCGCGGTAGGTCAGGGTGTGGCCGCTGATGCGCACGTGGAAGACCGCGCCGTCCTTGCGGCGGTGGCGCCACACGCCGGGGATGGCCACGCTCGACTTCTCGCGCACCTCGCGCGTGATCTCGTGCATGGCCGACACGTCTTCCGGCGGGCGGATGTCGGCCAGCGTCATCTGCAGCAATTCGTCCTGCGTGTAGCCGTAGCGCCGCAGCATGGCGTCGTTCACCGCCAGGAAGCGCAGCGTCTCCATGTCGTACACGAACATCGGATGCGGGCTGAGGGTGAAGAGCTGTTCGTAGTCGATGTCGGAGGGCTGCCGCGCATCGTCGTCGCGCAGCAGCGAGGGCGTGCGGACGCGGCGCCACACCAGCGCGCCAAGCGTGCCCAGGGCCAGCGCGGCGCCGGCCACGGCATAGAGCGGAAGCTCCGGGGTCACAGGACGCCGCGTTCGCGCAGACGGGCCTCCTGCTCCGCGGTGATGCCGATCTCGCGCAGCACCGCGCTCGTGTCTTCGCCGAGCGTCGGCGCGCGCCGGGTGATGCCGCCCGGCGTGCGCGAGAGTTTGGGAACGATGCCGGGCACCTCGACGGCGAGGCCCTCGGCCGAGGTGACCGTCTGCACCATGCCGCGTGCGCGGTAGTGCGGGTCTTCGGCGATGTCGCGCGCGGTGTAGAGGCGGCCGGCGGGCACCTGGGCGGCGTGCAGCGCGTCCAGCACCTCGCCGACGCGGCGTGTCTGCGTCCACGCGCCGATGGCGGCGTCGATCTCGTCGACGCGCTTCACGCGTGCCGCATTGCCCACGAGTGCCGGGTCTTCGGCCCAGGCGGGACGGCCGATGGTGCGCATGAGGCGGCTGAAGATGCTGTCGCCATTGCCGGCCACCAGCACCCAGCCGTCGGTGCAGGGGTAGGCGTTGCTGGGCGCGATCCCCGGCAATGCCGAGCCGGCGGCCTCGCGCACGGCGCCGAAGGCGCTGTACTCGGGCAGCAGGCTTTCCATGCAGTTGAAGACCGCCTCGTACAACGCGACATCGACGACCTGGCCTTTGCCAGACGCCTGGCGGTGGTGCAGCGCCATCAGGATGCCGATCACGCCGTGCAGCGAGGCGAGCGTGTCGCCGATGCTCACGCCCACCCGCACCGGCACACGCCCGGGCTCGCCGGTGAGGTAGCGCAGCCCGCCCATGGCTTCGGCCACGACGCCGAAGCCTGGCCGGTCCTTGTAGGGCCCGGTCTGCCCGTAGCCGCTGATGCGCAGCATGATGAGCCCCGGGTTGGCCTCGGCCAGCGTCTCGTACGCCAGGCCCCAGGCCTCCATCACGCCGGGCTTGAAGTTCTCGATCAGCACGTCGCACTCGGCGGCCAGCGCCTTCACGATCTCGCGCGCCTCGGCCTGGCGCAGGTCGAGCGCCACGCTCTTCTTGTTGCGCGACTGCACCTGCCACCACACGCTGGTGCCCTGGTGCAGCAGCCGCCACTGCCGCAGCGGGTCGCCGCTGCCGGGC
This sequence comes from Rhizobacter sp., assembly GCA_036402415.1. Taxonomy (GTDB): domain Bacteria; phylum Pseudomonadota; class Gammaproteobacteria; order Burkholderiales; family Burkholderiaceae_C; genus Rhizobacter. The sequence goes on from DASWSY010000067.1 coordinate 4,397, forward strand.
GGTTCGATCTTGATGACCTCCGCGCCGAAGTCGGCCAGGGTCTTGGCGGCGAAGGGGCCGGCGATGAGCTGCCCCAGTTCAAGCACTTTGAGCCCGGCCAGCGGGCCGGCGGAAGGGGTGTCGGAAGGCATGGTCAGGCAGCCCGCTGTTCGATCAGGTAGTTGGCGTCGTCGTACTGGCCCAGCACCTCCACCAGCCAGGGCATCAGGGCCTGCATCTCGTCGTGCAGCGTGTACGGCGGGTTGAGGATGAACATGCCGCTGCCCGCCAGGCCGAAGCCCTGCTGGTCGGGCTGCTGCACCGTGAGCCGCACGTGCAGGAAGCCCTTGGGGGCGAGCGCCTCC
>DASWSY010000068.1:0-1710 GCA_036402415.1 Rhizobacter sp.
CGAGGAACCGGAGCAGGTTGAACACCCCGCGCCCACGCTTGGTGGTGCCCCGGGGTGCGTACAGGCCGGTGCCCGGCCAAAAATCGACGGTCTTGCCCGCGTGTTCAATCACGAGGTGGGCGCCGCCGTTGAGGGTGTGGAAGGCCACGCTGTGGACGGTCAGCACCGAGGCGCTGCGGTCGCGGTTGCGCTGCCGGCGCTGCTGGCTTTCCTCCTTGAGGATCGGGCGCACGCTGCGCCAGTCGTCGCCCATCTCACCCATGCACGGCACCCCGGGCGCGCACGGCGCGGCGGAGGGCGTGGCGCGGTTTCGTGCGCGGGACGCCCCGGACGCGCGCGGCGCGGCGCAGGCGCGACTCCGGGTAGGTCAGGAGGATGCTGCGGATCACGCGCAGCCCGCGCACGTAGCGGTCCTCGTACTTGTCGTCTTCCTTGGAGGTCAGCAGGTGCTCGCCGCGCTTGGTCTCGTACGCGTACAAGCGCTGGGCCACGGTCTGCGGCGAGGCGACGGGCGACTCGCGGCGGCCGCGCCGGTGGCGGCCGGCGTAGATCAGCAGCGCGACGGGCACCATGCCGATCAGCAGGGCCACGCCGCTCACTGGGGCACCCCGGCGCGCTTGGCGGCGCCTTCCTTGATCTTCTCCAGCCGGTGGGCCGGCGTGCTGATCTTCCAGTTCGCGTGCAGGTTCGGGTCCTCGCGGTCGAGGAAGCCGAAGGCCAGCGCGTCGGCAATCTCCAGCGCGTCGTCGGCGGTCATCTTGTGCTGCTCGCGGGCCAGCAGGTAGTCGCGCACCCAGCGCGGGGCGTTCGGCGTCTCCTGCCAGACCATCAGCTTGTCGGTGTACACGAAGTGCGCCGCGACCGCCTTGTGGATGTCGAACAGGAACCGCAGGCGCGACCACTTGGTGCCGAACACGTCCTTGCCGTTGAGGACGCTCGCGTCGATCACGAAGGCCTCCAGCCGCAGGCGCTTGTGGTCGTAGGTCACCACCAGCTGCAGCGCGCCGATCAGCGCCACGCGCACGCCGGTGGTTTGCATCGCGTACGGGTCGCACACCGACTCGACGATGGTCGGTTTGTAGTCGAACGCCAGCCCGCCGCCGTTGTAGTGCGCCTCGGCTTCGCCGATCAGCGGGTACGAATCGCCGTTCTTGCGGCCCAGCTTCACCGGGAAGCCCAGCGCGTCGATCAGCGGGTACAGGTCCTCGGACTTAAGCATGGGGGGCCTCCTTGGCGGTCGGGATGGTGTAGGCCTTCTGCGCGAGCATCACGCCGTGCCAGTGGTGGCGGGTGGTCACCCGGCGCTCGCCCTCGTGCACGACGTTCTCCAGCACGGTGACGATGAGCTTCTCGGGGGACACCTGCGGCAGCAGCGACGGCAGCTCCAGCACGGTGCCCGGCTTGGCCTTGCTCAGGGCTTTCTCGAAGGGCGTCATGATCAGTGTCCTTGGTTCACGAGCGCCTGCGGATTGGTGCTCATCTGGGTGAAGGGGATGCCCGTGCCGTAGAGCAGGGCGCCGATGGCGCGCTGGGCCATCTGCAGGCCGCCGTCGCCGCTCAGGTGCAGCGACGCGTAGTCGGACTTCACGTCCACGTCGGCGGCGTGCAGGTTCGGCTTATAGGCGCTCAGCTTGGCGCCCTCGGCGCGCACGCTCAGCTTCCACGAGGCCCCGGCGATCTTGAGGCGCGCGGCGAGGTTGATGCCGTCGC
>DASWSY010000069.1:0-16692 GCA_036402415.1 Rhizobacter sp.
ATCGGGTCGGTGGGCTTCCTCATCCAGAGGAAGGGCAGCTCCATGACCATGCGCCCGGCCGAGGCGATCGAGGGCTTCCACTGGGCCGGCGACAAGCCCGCCTGCGCAGCATTGGCGGCCATGCGCCGGCGGTAGGTGGGCGACAGCAGGTAGGTCGCCCAGCCCATGACGGTGCCCAGAGCGTGAAGCACTGCGAGGGGCAGCCCCGCAAACCAGTGGAAAAGCGTGAGCATCTGCTTCTTATAATCAGCGCCAATCGCCGAGTTACTGAACTACTTGCGGGGCGATTCAAAAATCCTGCTAAAGCGTTCGCCGCTCTTAAGACCCACCAGGCCGGCAACGCAGCATCTGCAACCCACTGGAGTTTAAGAGTGTCCAACGACTTCCTCTTCACGTCTGAATCCGTGTCCGAAGGCCATCCCGACAAGGTGGCCGACCAGATCTCCGACGCCATCCTCGACGCCATCTTCAAGCAGGACCCGAAGAGCCGCGTCGCCGCAGAAACGCTGACCAACACCGGCCTCGTGGTCCTGGCCGGCGAGATCACGACGAACGCGCACGTGGACTACATCCAGGTCGCGCGCGACACGATCAAGCGCATCGGCTACGACAACACCGAGTACGGCATCGACTACAAGGGCTGCGCGGTGCTCGTGGCCTACGACAAGCAGTCGAACGACATCGCCCAGGGCGTGGACCACGCCTCCGACGACTACCTCAACATCGGCGCCGGCGACCAGGGCCTGATGTTCGGCTACGCCTGCGACGAAACGCCGGTGCTGATGCCCGCGCCGATCTACTACGCCCACCGGCTGGTGGAGCGCCAGGCCCAGCTCCGCAAGGACGGCCGCCTGCCCTTCCTGCGCCCGGACGCCAAGAGCCAGGTGACGATGCGCTACGTGGACGGCAAGCCGCACAGCATCGACACCGTGGTGCTGTCGTCGCAGCACGCGCCCGAGATGAGCGATGGCACGAAGATGAAGCCGGCCTTCATCGAGGCGGTGATCGAGGAGATCATCAAGCCCGTGCTGCCCAAGGAGTGGTTGAAGGAAACCAAGTACCTGATCAATCCGACCGGCCGCTTCGTCATCGGCGGCCCGCAGGGCGACTGCGGCCTGACCGGCCGCAAGATCATCGTCGACACCTACGGCGGCGCCTGCCCGCACGGCGGTGGCGCGTTCTCGGGCAAGGACCCGTCGAAGGTCGACCGTTCGGCCGCCTACGCTGCCCGCTACGTGGCGAAGAACGTCGTCGCCGCGGGCCTGGCCCGACAGTGCCAGATCCAGGTTGCCTACGCCATCGGCGTGGCCAAGCCGATGAACGTGACGGTCTACACCGAAGGCACCGGCGTGATCTCCGACGACAAGATCGCCGCGCTCGTCAACGAGCACTTCGACCTGCGCCCCAAGGGCATCATCCAGATGCTCGACCTGCTGCGCCCGGTGTACGAGAAGACCGCCGCCTACGGCCACTTCGGCCGCGAGGAGCCGGAGTTCTCCTGGGAAAAGACCGACAAGGCGCAGGCGCTGCGTGCAGCGGCCGGTCTCAAGTAAGACCTCCGCCTGACCGAAAGCAAGGGGCCGCACACGCGGCCCTTTTCTTTGGGGTCGCGCAAGGTGCGTCGGTCACCCCAGCAAGGGGGATGGGTGGCGAAAGCGCACGTCCATACACTTTTCCAGCCGTTCGACGAGCCTTCCCGTGCCACAGCCTCCCCTGATTCCCTACACCGAGTTGCCGCTCGACGGCCTCGATGCAGGACGTGTCGAAGCGCTGTGGGTCTTCGTCGCCGGCAGCCCCGGACTGCAGCGCGTGCTGCCCGACGGCCGCACCGACATCGTGCTGCGCTTCCACCTCGAAGACGACGGCGAAACCGTTTCACGCCCCCGTCTCGTGATCGCCGGCCCGACGCTGCACGTGCGCGACGTGCCCGCCCAGGCCCGCACCGGGCTGATGGGCCTGCGCTTCACCCTGGGCTGGGCAGGCGCCTGCCTCGGAATCTCGCCCAAGCATCTGAGAGACCGCGAACTTCTGCACGAAGAAGCCCGGGTGCTGCTCCCCGAGCTCGCGCGACGCCTGACGCACTGCGGCTCGTTCGAGGCGCTGCGGCACGCCATCGTCTCGACCGGTCAGTCGCTGCTCGCGGCCGCACGCGTCACACCCGGCCAGTTGCTCGCGGTCGAGGCGGTGCGTCAGCTCCGCCGGGCGCACGAGCGGCCCGACCTCAAGCGGCTGTGCCGGGACCTCGGCGTCTCGGAACGGGCGCTTCGGCGCGAGGTCATCGAAGCAGTCGGGGTGCCGCTTCGCAGCATCGCGAGCATCGTGCGGTTTCACCGGGCCATGCTGCTGATGCGCGAGCCAGGTGCGAAGCCCAGCGCCGTCGCCGCCGAAGCGGGCTACAGCGACCAGGCCCACATGAACCGCGAGTTCCGGCGTTACGGCGGCTTCACGCCGGCGGTGCCGCTGGACTTGCCGCTCATCGGCCGCGGCACGCCGCTCACGCATGCAGGCCGAAACGTTCAAGACCGCGGTGTCTGCGGTCTCTAGGATCCCGTTCGACACATCGCTGTCACGCAAAGCAAGAGCGCAAGGGAGGCGCACGCAGGCCAGGCCGAGACGGGTTCACACGCATGAACCTTCCCGCCGAGGCCCGCGAGTGTGAGGAGGGTGAGAGGCGGCGGGGGCTTGTCGACGACGGCAAGTCCTCGCTGGGCTTCAAGAGGCCTTGCCCGCGGCCTGCATCGGCCAGTGCAGCACCACGCTGGTCCCACCTTCGAGACCCGGCCCGAGACGAAGCGATGCCCCGATGCTCGCAGCGCGCGACTGCATGTTCGCCACGCCGTGTCCGGCGCCCTCGCGCTTCTCCGGCAGCCCGACGCCGTTGTCGGTGAGCGACAGCTCGATCGCCGAACCGCCGCCCTCGTCGTCCACCAGCCGCGCCTGCACCGCCACTTCGGTGGCGCGTGCATGCTTGAGCACGTTGGTGAAGCCTTCGAGCAGGATGCGCTGCACCTGCAGCACCGACTGTGGCGAGAGCTGCGGCAAGGTCGGCAGCTGCGAGACGTCCCAGCGCACCTGCACGCCGGCCGCGGCCAGGCGCGGCTGCAGGCGGTAGCGCAGGGTGGCGAGCACCGCCACCAGGTCACCATGCACCGGCTGCAGCGAGTCGACGGCCATGCGCATCTCGTCGAGCGCCTGCTTCACGTGTTCTTCGAGCACCGCCGGGTCGGTGTTGCGCTGGCCCACCATGCTCAACAGGCCCACGAGCTGCGAGCCCACGCCGTCGTGGATCTCGCGCATGATGCGCTGGCGCTCGGTGAGCACCGCCTGCTCCTGCTGCTGTTTCTGCAGGTCGCCGAAGGCCTGGTGCAACTGCTGCTCGCGCTCGGCCACGCGCTGCGCGAGATTGGCATTCAGCGCGCGGTAGTCGGCCACCGAACGGCTGTAGCGCTCGGCCACCAGGCCGGCCATGATCAGCACGAAGAGGAAGATCGCGTGCGGCGTGAGGTTGTAGCGCAGGCCGGTCGAGTGGGTGAAGCGCACGAAGGCCAGGTCGTAGATGCCTGCGCCCACCGCGAGCACCGCCGCGGCGGTGAGCAGCCAGCCGAAGCGCCCGTGGCCCTTGAAGGTGGCCCGCACGATGATCGCGAGCGTGGTCACGCCCACCGGCACCAGCACCGCGAGCCCGAGCGTCCACAGCATCGGCACGGCGAAGGCGAACGACGCGATCGCGAGCACCGACGATAGACCCATGGCCCACAGGATGGCAGGCCCCGTCCACGCCGGCGCGGCGCCGAGCGCGAGCAGCGCGAAGCGGCAGATCAGCGCGAGGTGGCAGGCATAGGCCACGGCGGCGAACGCGCCCCACAGCGGCCACGGCACCGGCACGTCGGGCCAGACCTGGTCAAGGTTGCGCACCACGCCGAGAAAGGCCGCGGCGCTGAAGCAGCCGTACAGCGTGTCCCGCTGGCGCCACCACAACACGCCGGCCAGCCCACCCATGACCGTCAGGCTCACCACGAAGATCACGGAGGAGAAATGCCGCCAGCGGCGATGCTCGTTGTAGAGCGGCTCCACCGCCGCCTGCGTGCCATAGAGCACGAGGGAGAGGCCGCCCCAGCGCTGACGCTGAATGGTCACGTCGACCCGCAGCTCGTTGGGCCGGTCGGCGTGAAGCAGCGCGGCCGGCACGCTCACGAGATAGGCCGTCTTGGCGGCATTGAAGAGCGGGTCGCCGAGGGTGCCGAGCCGCTGCACCGTGACGCCGTTGACCTGCACCAGCACCTGGTTGCCCACGCGCGAGAAGAGCAGCGCCATCGGCTCGTCGTGCGCGCGTGGCGGCAGGGCGATGCGGTAGGTGGCGCTGCCGTCGCGGCCGGGGAAGTCGAGGTCCCAGCGGCGCGACAGGTCGACCTCGCCTTCGGTGGCCGGACGGCCGTCGGGCCGCAGGGTGGCCTGGGCGCGGTCCAGCGTGATCACCGGTTCGGCGGCCGCCACGGGCCCGCTGCCCAGGGCGACGCACAGCCCCCACAGCACGAACAGGGCGCGGACCATCAGTTGCGCAGGAGTCCCAGCTGCCGCGCCTCGAACACGGCCTCGGTCTTGTTGTGCACGTCGAGCTTGCCGTAGATGTTGCGCACGTGGGTCTGGATGGTGCTCACAGACAAGCCCATCTGCTGGGCGATCTCGGGGTAGATGAAGCCGCGGGCGATGAGGTCGAGCACCTCGGACTCGCGCTTCGACAACGCGACCGGCGCCCCGACGCGCGGTGCCGACGGCGGCGCACTCGCCTGCCAGCGCACGAGCAACTGGCGCGCGATGATGGGCGACATCGGCGAGCCCCCGCCATGCAGGCTCAGCACGTGCGCGGCGAGATCGGCCTCGGTGCCGTCTTTCAGCAGGTAGCCGCCGGCGCCGGCTTCGAAGGCCTGAAGCATGTTGGCCTCGTCGGCAAACATCGTGATCACCATCACCGCGCAGGCAGGCTGCATGCGGCGCGCCTGGCGGATCACTTCGAGGCCGGGCGTATCGGGCAGGCCGAGGTCGACCAGCAGCACGTCGACCGCGTTCTCGGCGAACCAGGCCAGCAGTTCCTGCGCCGTGCCGGCGGCGTGAAGCAGGCGAAGCGTGGGCTCGGCGGCGATGACGCGCTGGAAGCGCTCGCGCACGCGGGCATCGTCTTCGACGAGGGCAACGGTGATGGGCTCCATGACGGGCGCATGTTCTCACGAGCCCCCGCTGCCGGGCGTGCTTGTGCCTCCTCAGAACATGGGAGGGGCGTTCACGCTGCGGCCGGGAAGCGCGCCGCCCCCGCTTCGAGCGGTAGGCGCAAGGCGTTGGTGAGGTAGGCCACGCTGCGGTAGAAGCCCGCAAGCAGCAGCAGCTCCAGGCACGCCGGCTCGCTGAAGCGCGCCGCCAGGTCCGCCCACAGCGTGTCGTCGACGTCGCACTCGCGGTGCAGCGCGTCGCACAGGCGGATCAGCACCCGGTCCTCCTCGCTCCAGCAGGCATCGGCGGCATCGCCGTGGACGGTGGACGCGAGTTGCGCCGCATCGAGCCCGGCGCGCGACGCAAAGCCTCGCACGTGCACGCCCCATTCGTATTCCGAGCCGCACAGGGCCGTGGTGCGATGGATCACCAGTTCGCGCTGGCGCAGCGTGAGCTGCCCGCGGTCGAGCAGGCTGCCGGCGAAGAACTTGCCGAAGAGCCGCGGGTCGCGCGCGAGCGTGGTGAAGAGCACCAGCGGCGGCATGCCGGGCGGCATGATCCGGTCGATGGCGCCCTGGACCTCGGGCGGGAACGGTGCGGTCGCGGGGGCGATGCGGGCAGCTGCTGCGGTCATCGGAGACTCCTTGCTTCGCTTTCCATAGCATCCACTCTATCCATGGCGCTACGAAAAGTAAAGCAAGAAGGTTCACGCCTTCATCAACTGCGGTTGATCGAGATCCCGCCATCGGCCAGCAAGGCCGTGCCGGTCACGAACGACGACGCATCGCTCGCCAGGAACAGCGCCGCCTGCGCGATCTCTTCCGGTGCCGCGATGCGCTTGAGCGCAAAGAGGCTCGACAGCGCCGCACGCCCTTCCGGCGTGGCGACCAGGGGCGCGGCCATCGGCGTGTCGGTGCCGCCCGGCAGCAACGCGTTGGCCCGGATGCGTTGCGCGCCGAACTCGGCCGCCGTGACCTGCGCCAGCGCGATCAGGCCCGCTTTGGCCGCCGCATAGGCCGCCATGCCGGGGAAGCCCACCGTGTGGCCGACGAAGCTCGAGGTGAAGATGAGCGAGCCACCGCCGCGCTTCACCATGGCCGGCACCTGGTGCCGCGCCCCGAGGAAGGCGCTCGTCAAGTTGACGTCGATCGTGTGCTGCCACGCCTCGCGGGTGAGTTGCGGCATCGGCGCCAGCTCGCCCAGGGTGCCGGCGTTGTTGAAGGCGATGTCGAGGCCGCCATGGCGCTGCGTGGCGAGCTCGACCAGGGCCTGCGCGTAGCCCTCGTCGCGCACGTCGCCGGCCAGCGCCACCGCCTCGCCGCCGTCGGTGACGATGCGGTCGACCAGCGCGTTCAACGCGGCCTGGCGCCGTGCCGCCAGCACCAGCTTCGCGCCTTCGCGGGCGAAGAGCCGAGCGGTCGCGAGCCCGATGCCCGAGCTCGCGCCGGTCACCAGCGCCACCTTGTCCAGCAATGCCTTCATGTGTGCTCCCATGTGTTGAGGAGCTCGCAGTGTCGAAAGCTGCAAGCCTGCTGACACGCCGTTTCCGGACCTGTACATCCGACGGCGCCCCGCCACAGAATCCCCCGCATGCCCACCTCGATCACGCTCGACGACCTGCGCCGCTACGCTGTCGCCCGCACGCTCTTTGCGCCCACCACGCTGGGGCGCGCGATCCAGAAGCTCGGCTTCGTGCAGGCCGACCCGATCCGTGCGCCTGCGCGGGCGCAAGACCTCACGCTGCGCCATCGGGTGAAGGGCTACTTCGCCGGCGACCTGGAGCGGCGCTACCCGAAGCTTGCAATCGAAGAAGACTGCCTGGTGAACTACGGCTTCCTGCCGCGCGAGCACCTTGCGCTGATGCATCCGCGCGTGGCCGCGCACCCCTGGAAGCCGACCACCAAGCGCCAGGCCGACGAGGTGCTCGCCTTCGTGCGCGAGCGCGGGCAGGTGCACCCGCGCGAGGTCGACGAGCACTTCGCGCACGGCCGCATCGTCAACTACTGGGGCGGCTCGTCGAGCGCCAGCACCAAGCTGCTCGACGGCATGCACTACCGAGGCCTCCTGCGCGTGGCGCGGCGCGAGAACGGCACGCGCATCTACGAGCTTGCGTCGCACCCGCAGGGCGACGACAGCCCGGCCGGCCGCACGCTGCGCGCCGCGGCGCTGATCGAGCTCATCGTGCGCAAGTACGCGCCGCTGCCGGCCGCGAGCCTCACCTACCTCACGCGCCTGCTCGGCTACGGCGCGCCGCACCTCAAGACGCAGACCCAGGCGGCGATGCGCCTCGCACGCGAACACCTGGCGAGCCTCTCGCTCGATGGCAGCACCTGGTACTGGCCGGCCGACGAGAACCCGCGCGCCGCCCGCCACGCCCCCGACGACGCGGTGCGCCTCCTCGCCCCCTTCGACCCCATCGTGTGGGACCGGCGCCGCTTCGAGCTCCTGTGGGGCTGGACGTACAAGTTCGAGGCCTACACGCCGGCCGCGCAGCGCAGGCTCGGCTACTACGCCCTGCCCCTGCTGTGGCGGGACCGGATCATCGGCTGGAGCAATGTCACCGTGCGCGGCGAGGTGCTCACGCGTGAGTTCGGCTACGCCAGCGGACGTGCGCCGCGCGACCCCCTGTTCCGCCGCGAACTCGAGGCCGACCTCGCGCGCCTGCGCGAATTCCTCGCGCTCGGCTGAGGCTCAGCCCGCCAGCAGCCGCTCGCCTTCCCAGCGCGCCGCGCCGCTGTCCACCAGCTCGTGCGCCAGCGTCTCGCCCCAGGCCTCGGGGGACGCCGCCTCGTCGCGGCCGGCACGCTGCCAGACGCTCGCGAAATAGCGCGTGCGCCCAACCCAGGCCCGCAGCGCCGCCATCGTCTCGCCCTGCACTTCCATCAGGTGGTAGCTCACCAGCACCTTGGCCGCATACCGCGAATGTCGCTGCGGGTCGTCGACGAAGGCGGCCAGCCGCTTGCGCGCCCGCGCCAGGGCGGACGGCACGTCGGTGAACGGGCTGCCGTGGCCGGGCACCACCACCGACACCGGCAGGGTCTCGATCAGGTCGAGCACACGGCCCACGTCGCCGAACGCCGACTCGCCCTCGAGCTCGGGGAACACGACGCCGAAGCCGTTTTCCCACAGCGCGTCGGCCGAGATCAGCAAGCCGGTGGCCCGATCGAAGAGGATCACCGATTCAGGGTCATGCCCCGGTGCGGCCATCACCTCGAAGCGCCGTCCGCCGGCGTGCAAGGTCTCGCCGGGCGAGAGCGTGCCGTGCAGCGTGAAGCGCTCGCAGCGTTGCCCGGTCGGCGCATAGCTCAGCGCCTCTTCGTCCCAGCGCCTCACCGCGTCGGCCTGGCCGGGGGGCGTGACGACCTGCGCACCGAACGCACGCTGCAGCGTCGCGTTGCCGCCGCAATGGTCGGAATGCAGATGGGTGTTGACGATCCTGGCCAGCGTCCGGCCCTGCAGCGCATGGCGCACCAGCGCTTCGGTCTGCGCGGCGTGGGTCACGTGGCCGCTGTCGATGAGCACTGCGCCGGGTTCGTCGCCCTGCGCGTGGATCAGCACGTTGTTCGACGACAGCCAGCCGCGCTCGAAGACGCTCAGGCCGGCCAGCGCCGGGTGGTCGTTCAGTGTCATGGTCATGGATGATGCTCCGGCACCGGCAAGGCCCGCTGGCAGGCGGCCAGCACCGCCCCGAACGCCAGCACGCCGGCCGAGACCGCCAGCCCCGCGCGCAGGCCGCCCGCCCCGTCGGCCAGCCAGCCCACCAGGCTCGGCCCGACGATCTGCCCGGCGGCGAACACGATGGTGAAGGCCGCGATGCCCGCCGGCCAGGCGGCCGCGGGAAGGTTGTGCCGCACGAGCGCCGTGGTCGAGGCGACGACCGACAGGAACACCCCGCCGAACAGCACCCCCGACGCGAACACCGCCAGAGGGTTCGTGCTCAGCACCGGCAGCACGGTCGCCACTGCCAGGACGGCGTTGAGCACCGCCATCGCGCGCCCGCTGCGGTGCCGTTGCAGCAGCCCGGCCCAGACGAACGACGAGGCGATCACGCCCGCGCCCAGCACGCCGTAGAAGAGCGTGATGGTGCCGTGGCTCATCTGCTGCTCGCGCAGCAGCGTGACCACGAAGGTCATGTAGCCGATGTAGCCGAGGCCGAAGAGGAAATACGACGCCAGGCCGAGGCCGAGGCTTGCCCAGCGAAACGGTCCGCTCGCTGCGGCCGTCGAGGCCGCCGTCACGAGCCCGCGCGTCGCCCGCGCCGCCACCAGGGTCGCCGCCAGGGCCACCACACCCAGCGCGGCCCAGGCCCAGCGCCAGCCCTGCCCGTCGTGCCAGGAGACGAGCGGCGGCACCAGCAGCGCCGAGGCGATGATGCCGGCACCGGTGCCGCCGTAGTAGATGCCCAGCACGAGGCCCGAAGGGGCTCCCGTGAGGCGCGCCGCGAGCAGCCCGCCGGAGACGAAGGTCGCGGCGCTGGCCACCCCCGTGAGCAGCCGCAGCACGTAGAGCACCGCATCGCCCTGCGCCGCGCCATGCATCGCCAGGAGGGCCGCGGCCGCGACGCTGCCGGCGATCAGCAGCGGCCGTGCGCCCCAGCGCGCCAGCCCGCGCGGCATCAGCAGCGCACCCAGCAGGTACCCGGCGGCGTTGGCGGTGTTCATCGCCCCGGCGGTGAGGTAGCTCCAGGCGAGGTCGTCGCGCATCGGCGGCAGCAGCAGCGCGTAGGAGAAACGCGCGAGCCCGAGCGACACCGCCGCGCCCAACGCCAGGGCGGTGGCGATGGCGAGCGGCGACAAGGGGCGCGAAGTCATGCGTCAGCGCACCGCCAGAAGCGCCTGGGCCACCTGTGCGAAGCCCTGCCCTCGTTCGCCCACGGTGAGGTAGGCCGGCCAGGTGTGCAACTGGTCGCGGAAGTGCAGCAGGTTGGCCACGCCCACGCTGAGCGGAAAGTGCTCGAACATCAACTGATCGTTGGTGGAGTCGCCCACGTAGACCCAGTGCTCGCGCTCGGCGTCGAGCGTGCGCGAGAGGAGCCGCTGCACGATCCAGCGTGCGCCCGAGAGCTTGGTGTGCTCGCCGAACCAGCCGTTGATGTGGATCGAGCTGACGGTGGCCGTCATGCCCTCTTCCTGCATCAGCGCCACCACCTGCGCGATGCGTGCCGCGTCGAGTTGCGCGAACTCGCCGTGGTCGACGGCGATGTCGGTCACGCGGCCGGCGCTGTCCTGCGCGAGCGTGGCACCCGGCACTTCGCGCAGCACGCGCGCGGCCACCTCGCGCAGGCGGCGCGCATTGTGCTCGCGGGTGGCGGCCTCCTGCGCGTATTCGATGCGCAGCTCGGCGCCCTCGCGGAACAGCGCCACCGCGCCGTTCTCGGCCACGATGGCCGCGATGGGCCACTGGCGTGCGAAGGGCTCGCTCCAGCCCATTGGCCGGCCGGTGATGGCGATGACGGGAAGGCCGGCCGCCTGCAGGTCGTGCAGCGCGCGCAAGGCGTCACCGGTGATGGCGCCGGCGGTGGTGAGCGTGTCGTCGATGTCGGTCAGCACGCCCCGCACCGAGCGGGCGGCGTCGACGGGCAGCTCGGGCCAGGGGCGGGAAGGAAGGGCGGCGTTCATCGCACCGAGTCTCGCGCATCGTGCTCGAGCGCCACGCCGGCATCCCGCAGCAGGACCCGCGCGGCCTCGCGGGCCGAGCGCGCCACCTGCGGATCGCCGCCACGCACCATCGACACCGCCACCGCGCCCTCGAACAGGACCATGATCTGCTCGGCCAGCAGCGCCGGCTCCTTCACCCCGAGCGACTGCAGCAGCGCCTGCGCCTGCGCCAGCCGGCGCGCCTTGTGTTCGCAGGCCACGGCCACCGCCGGGTGCTGGCGCTCGCCGCTGAGCTCGGCCATCGCGTTCACGAACGCGCAGCCGCGGTAGCGCTTGCTGGCGAAGAGCCGCTCCAGGCCGTCGAACAATCCGAGAAGCTGCTGCGCCGGCGCGCCCTCGAAGGGAATCGCCTGCAGGGTGCGGCGCGCGAGGTAGGCGGCCACGAGCTCCCCCTTGCTCGGGTAGTGCTTGTAGAGCGTGCGTTTGCTGATGCCCGCCTCGTGGGCCACCGCGTCGACGCCCACGGCCTGGATGCCCAAGCCGTAGAAGAGCCGGTCGGCGGCTTCGAGGATGCGGTCCTTCATCGGCACCGCGGACACGGAGGTCTTCATGCCGGCACCGGCACCGGCGTGCGCGGCTCGGGCGGCCGCGCGACGGCGAACGCACATTGCACGATGCCGGCCACGAGCCCCACGCCCACGCCGACCTGCCAGGCGAGCGTGTACGAGCCGAGCGCGTCGTAGATCAGCCCGCCGCCATAGGCACCGACGAAGCTGCCCACCTGGTGGCTCATGAAGGCCACGCCGCCGAGCATGGCCTGCCAGCGCACGCCGAAGGTTTCGCTGATCGAGCCGGCCACCAGCGGCCCGACGCCCAGCCACAGGAAGCCCATGATGGCCGCGAAGAGCAGCGTGCCGCCTGGCGTGGGGGCGCTCATGAAGTACCACGCGATGCCGATCGATCGCAGCAGGTAGATGCCCCCGAGCAGCAGGAGCTTGTTCCAGCGCCCGCCGGCCCAGCCAAAGAAGAGGCTGCCCAGCACGTTGAAGCCGCCGATCACGCCGAGCGCCTGCGCCGAGAGCATCGGGTCCATGCCGCAGATGGCGAGGTAGGACGGCAGGTGGGTGGTGAGGAAGATCAGCTGCATGCCGCAGACGAAATACGCCGCCGTCATCACGACGAACGGTGCGTGGCGCAAGGCGCCCTTCACCACCTCGCCGGCGCTCTTGTCGTCCCCGCCCGGCGAGGGAGGCACCGGCAGGGCGTCGGCCTTGCCGGCGTACCAGGCGGCCGGCAGGATGACGAGCGACAGCACGATGAAACCATAGAGGCCCACGCGCCAGCCTTCGGCCTGCGCCAGCGCCTGCCCGAGCGGCGCCGCCATCAGCGCGCCCAGCGAGCCGGCCGCCGACACGATGCCCAGCACCGAGCTGCGCACCGCCGCCGACACAGCCCGCGAGGCCACCGCCATCGCGAACGCCGGCCCGGTGAGCGCCATCGAGGCACCGATCGCCACGCCCGCGCCCAGCAGCACGCTGACGAAGCCCTGCGCCGTGGCCAGCAGCACGAGGCCGACGATGTAGAGCAGCGAGCCGGCGAGCATCAGGCGCTTGTAGCCGAGCCGCACCGCCACCGCGCCGGCCCAGGGCTGCAGGAAGCCCCAGGCGAGGTTCTGCACCGCCACGGCCAGCGTGAAGTCGGAGACCGAGATGCCCACGTCTTTCGTGAGCGGCGGCATGAAGATCCCCAGGCTCTGCCGCAGGCCCATGCTCAGGCTGAGCATCAGCGACGCGCCGATGAGGATGGGCAGCACGGGCCGCAGCGCGCGCAGGTCGGTCATGGGAAGTCTCCTGTGGGACCGGAAGGTACACCGATCGGTTTACATCATCGTGCGCGCGCCCGAATGACCCGTCAGTCTCGGGGGTGACACGCCGCGATCGCGAAAAACGTCATGGCGAGGCCGCGCACGCTGAACTACAATCCGCGCCACTTTCCGAGGAGCGTTGCAAGGCACACCCCCTGTGCCCCAGGCTCGGAAATCGAATTGCAACCGCGCTCACCCGCACGATGGTTCCTCGTGGGTGAGTGGACAGATCCCTCTCTCTTCGTCAGCCGTCTGCGGGTTCCCTGATCGACCTGGAGCCCCACATGAACGCAGCCGTCCTCAAACCCACCCAAGACCACGCCATCCGCGACCTCTCGCTTGCCGACTGGGGCCGCAAGGAAATCAAGATCGCCGAAAGCGAAATGCCGGCGCTGATGGCCATCCGCAGCGAATTCGCCAAGACCCAGCCCTTGAAGGGCGCGCGCGTCACCGGCTCGCTGCACATGACCATCCAGACCGCCGTGCTGGTCGAGACGCTGCAGGCGCTGGGCGCCGAAGTGCGCTGGGCCTCGTGCAACATCTTCTCGACGCAGGACCACGCCGCTGCCGCGCTGGTGGCCGCCGGCACCCCCGTCTTCGCGCACAAGGGCGAGACGCTCGCCGAGTACTGGGACTTCACCCACCGCATCTTCGAGTTCGGTCCCAAGGGCTCGGCCACCGAAGGCCCGAACATGATCCTCGACGACGGCGGCGATGCCACCTTGCTGATGATCCTCGGCAAGAAGGCCGAGAAGGACCCGTCGGTCATCGCCAACCCGACGAGCGAAGAAGAGACCTGCCTCTTCGCCTCGATCAAGGCCAAGCTGAAGGAAGACCCGAGCTGGTACACCCGCAAGTCGGCCCAGATCATCGGCGTGACCGAAGAGACCACCACCGGCGTGCACCGCCTGAAGGAAATGAGTGCCAAGGGCACCCTGCCCTTCCGCGCCATCAACGTCAACGACTCGGTGACCAAGAGCAAGTTCGACAACCTCTACGGCTGCCGCGAGTCGCTGGTCGACGGCATCAAGCGCGCGACCGACGTGATGATCGCCGGCAAGATCGCCGTGGTCGCCGGCTACGGCGACGTGGGCAAGGGCTCGGCGCAGGCGCTGCGCTCGCTGTCGGCGCAGGTGTGGGTGACCGAGATCGACCCGATCAACGCCCTGCAGGCCGCGATGGAAGGCTACCGCGTGGTCACGATGGACTGGGCTGCCGACAAGGCCGACATCTTCGTCACCACCACCGGCAACAAGGACGTGATCACGCACGACCACATGAAGGCGATGAAGAACAACGCCATCGTGTGCAACATCGGCCACTTCGACAACGAGATCCAGGTCGCGTCGCTCGAACAGTACGAGTGGGAAGAGATCAAGCCGCAGGTCGACCACGTGATCTTCCCCGACGGCAAGCGCATCATCCTGCTCGCCAAGGGCCGCCTGGTGAACCTCGGCTGCGGCACGGGCCACCCGAGCTACGTGATGTCGTCGAGCTTCGCCAACCAGACCATCGCGCAGATCGAGCTCTTCACGCACCCGGATTCGTACGACATCGGCAAGGTCTACGTGCTGCCGAAGCACCTCGACGAAAAGGTCGCCCGCCTGCAGCTGACCACGCTGAACGCGCAGCTGACCGAGCTGACGGACGAGCAGGCCGCCTACATCGGCGTGCCGAAGCAGGGCCCGTACAAGCCCGACACCTACCGCTACTGATCCCGATGCGCGCCGACCAGTTGATCCTTCAACGGGGCCTCGTGCCCACCCGGTCGGCCGCGCAACGGTTGATCGAGCGCAACGCCGTGCGTTGGCTCGGCCCCAAGGGCTGGGCCGTGGTGAACAAGGCCGGGCTCGACGTGCCGGAAGACTGCGAGATGGAGATCACCGACGACGCGGAGCTTCGCTTCGTGTCGCGCGGTGGGCTCAAGCTCGAAGGGGCCTTGAAGCACTGCAGCATCGATGTGACCGGCATGAGCTGCCTCGACCTCGGCCAGAGCACCGGTGGCTTCACCGATGCGCTGCTGCAAGGCGGTGCGGCGAAGGTGGTCGGCCTCGACGTGGGCCACGGGCAACTGCACCCGAAGCTCGCGGCCGATCCGCGTGTGACGAGCTACGAAGGCATCAACGCCCGCGATGTAGCGGGCAGCGCCTTCGCAGCAGAGCACGCCGAGCACAGCTTCGACTTCGTGACCGCCGACCTGTCGTTCATCACGTCCACGCACGTGCTGCCGTCGATGGTGACCTACCTGAAGCCGGGCGGCCATTTGCTGCTGCTGGTGAAGCCGCAATTCGAGCTGCAGCCGGCGCAAATCGGCAAGGGCGGCATCGTGAAGGACCCGGCGCACTTCGTCGAAGTCGAGAACCGCCTCTGGCAGGCCTGCAAGGCGCAGGGCCTCAAGGTGCAGCAGTACTTCCAGAGCCCCATCCAGGGCGGCAACGGCAACACCGAATTCTTCGTGTGGGCAAAGCAGCCCGCCTGACAAGGACAAGAAGATGAGCAGACTTCCGATCAGCCTGGAATTCTTCCCTCCCAAGACACCCGAGGGCGTGGAGAAACTGGCCGCCGTGCGCCAGAAGCTCTACGCGCTCAAGCCGCAGTTCTGCTCGGTGACCTACGGCGCCGGCGGCTCCACGCAGGACGGCACGCTCGCCGCCGTGCAGGCCATCCTCGCCGAAGGCGTGGACGCGGCCTCGCACTTCACCTGCATCGGCGCCAACCGCGAGTCGGTGCTGGCCAAGATCGAGCAGTTCAAGGCCGCCGGCATCAAGCGCATCGTCGCGCTGCGCGGCGACCTGCCGAGCGGCTACGGCGGCTTCGGCGAATTCCGCTACGCCTCCGACCTGATCGCGTTCATCCGCGAAGCGACCGGCAGCCATTTCCACATCGAAGTGGCCTCGTACCCCGAGATGCACCCGCAGGCACGCTCGCCACAAGACGACCTGCAGGCCTACCTCGCCAAGGTGCGCGCGGGTGCCAACTCGTCGATCACCCAGTTCTTCTTCAACGCCGACGCCTACTTCCGCTTCGTCGACGACGCCCGCAAGGCCGGCGCCGACATCCCGGTGGTGCCCGGCATCATGCCCATCACCAACTCCTCCGGGATCATCCGCTTCGCCGACAACTCCGGCGCCGAGATCCCGCGCTGGATCCGACTTCGCCTGCAGTCGTATGGCGACGACGTGGACTCCATCAAGGCCTTCGGCCTCGACGTGGTCACCGCGCTGTGCGAGAAGCTGATCGCCGGGGGGGTGCCTGGGCTGCACCTGTACACGATGAACCAGTCGGTGGCGCCGCTCGAGATCTGCCGCCGGCTCGGCTTGCACGCCTAGCACGCCCATGGCGGCAGCTGGCCCTCGGGGCCAGCGTCTCCCCCATCAGGGGTAGTTGACATGATATGTCACGCGCCCCTACTCTTCCGTCACCGATCGCCGTGATCGGCGACGAGAGGAGACATGAAAGCACTTGCCGAGCAACTGCGTGGACTCGACGCCCTGACCAGCCTCGCCATGGGCGGGCTGCAGGTGCAGCTGCAGCCCATCCCCGGCGAGGTGCAGGTGATCCAGGTGAGCATCGAAGGGCGCGAAGAGCTGCCCATCTTCATCACCAGCTCCGACTCGCAGGTGCTGTGCATGTGCTACCTCTGGGCCGATGCCGAGGTGCGCCCCGACCGGCGTACCGAGTTCCTAGGCACCTTGCTCGACCTCAACCCCTCGGTGCCGTTGTCGTCCTTCGGGCGCATTGGTGAGCGCTACGTGCTGAGCGGCGCGCTGTCGCGCGACGCCCGCGTCGAAGACGTGGCCAAGGACGTCGCCGTGCTGAGCGACAACGCCCTCGACGCGCTCGACGCCTTATCCGAATTCCTCATCTGAAGGAGAGATCCATGTCCGTCATCAAGAAGATGGTCACGTTGTTGCGCGGGAGCGTGCGCGAGATCAGCGAGAGCGTGGTGGACGCCAACGCCACGCGCATCTTCGAGCAGGAGATCAGCGACGCCCGCCACAACATCGAGCAGGCGCGTGGCGACCT